>DBFBJF010000040.1:0-3515 GCA_048203265.1 Candidatus Merdiplasma sp. | reverse complement strand
CCTCTAAGCCGTCGGTGGTTTCTGTGAAGCGCGGCAGCAGCGGTAAGGCAACTGTCACAGCTAAGAAAAAAGGGACGGCGAAAATCACCGCATACTACAACGGAAAAAAGTATACGTGTACCGTGTCTGTGAAAGCGGCCGCTCCTAAGCTGAATGTAAAATCTAAAACTTTACTGGAAGGAAAAAGTTTTAATCTTGAGCTGCAGAATGTTTCTTCCTCAGTAAAATGGACTACCAGCAATAAAAAGGTAGCCTCGATTAAGAAGATATCAAAATATAAGTATAAGGTTACTGCCAAGAAAGCCGGAAAGGCTACCATTACAGCAAAGGCCGGAAACAAAAAATATACCTGCACGGTAACTGTAAAGGCAAATACCACGGATAAGGGAAATGGAAACAATGGCACAGCCTCAAGCATATCGAACTATACATATAGTATAACTGTATTGAACCGGTATAATCTTTACAATTCGAGTCCTGTCATTGTTTATATTAAAACCAACAATCCTAATCCGGACAGTCTCTCGGTTGATTTTGAAAAAGGAGGGACAACTACCTGCATTCTTGAAAGGTATGAGGATGTGAAATATTATGACAAAGCGTATTTCGAAGAAAACGGCACTGTTTTTGTGCATATACCAATCTTCTCCAAAGTTTCCGGCGGCTACCTGACAACAGTGTCGACGGAAAGCGTTGGCAGCAACACGCTGCTCATTCGGGAGGGAGGCAGAACAGTTGCCAGAAAAAGCCTGTTTTTAAATAACTGGAAAGAAGCGGAAAAGTCGTGGCTGAAAAAGATCATTGCTCAGGAAACGAACAATTCCATGACGCCCGAAGCGAAGATGTCCGCTTTGGCCTCCTATGTTCAGCGCAATTTTCAATATACGCCGAATAAAGGGGGAAAAGTCTGCAGCCTTGTCTCAAAAACAGGAATCTATTTTGAGTCCTATGTGGCGGACTGCATAGGCGCTACTTCCATAATGTGCAAATTCGCAGATTTACTGGGATTAAAAAGTGAAAGCACATATGCAGGATACCTGAATCATTATTACGCAACGGTTTGGATTGACGGAAAATCGCATATTTATGATGCAAGCCCCTATGGGGAGAGCGGAGCCATTTCCAAAATCGATTATGTACTTTAACTGAGTCCTTTCAGCTGCCGCAAATGCGGCAGCTTTCTTTTGAGAATATCGTACTATAAATAGAGAATAAAATACAAGCTTTTAGGCTTTCGACTGTAATATAATGCAAAAACGTAGTTGCGTGAAACGTAACAAAACGTAAGCCAGGGGAGCGCTGATGAAATCAGCACCCCCTGAAAAGAGAGGATGAGGAGTGAGATGAAAAATAGTTACCAGAAAACAATGACGGCCTGCTTTGTGGGTTATATTGTGCAGGCTATTGTCAATAATTTCGCGCCGCTTTTGTTTCTCACATTCCAGAGCAGCTACGGAATTCCTCTGTCCAGCATTACCATGCTGGTGACCATTAATTTCGGAGTACAGCTTCTGGTGGATTTATTGTCCGCGAAATTTGTGGATCGGATCGGATACCGGGCGGCTGCGGTGGCAGCCCACATATTCTCGGCGGCGGGATTGATTTTGCTGACTATTCTGCCGGATGTACTGAATCACGCGTTCACGGGGCTTTTGATTGCAGTGATTGTTTATGCCATCGGCGGCGGCCTGATTGAGGTTCTGATCAGTCCCATTGTGGAGGCCTGTCCCACGGATAATAAGGAGAAGGCCATGAGCCTGCTCCACTCCTTCTACTGCTGGGGGTATGTGGGGGTTGTGCTGTTTTCCACGATTTTCTTTCAGCTGTTCGGGATAGCCAACTGGAAAATTCTGGCTCTGATCTGGGCGGTGATTCCCGCTGTGAATACAGTGATGTTTGCCAGAGTTCCCATAGCGCCGCTGATTGAGGAGGGAGAGCAGGGCTACAGTGTAAGAGAATTGTTTTCCAAGAAGATTTTCTGGATTTTAATGCTGATGATGGCCTGTGCCGGGGCCAGCGAGCAATCGGTGAGCCAGTGGGCATCCACCTTTGCCGAGCGGGGGCTGGGAGTGAGCAAGACCGTGGGAGATCTGACTGGTCCCATGGCCTTTGCGTTACTGATGGGCGCAGCCCGGGCGTTTTACGGAAAATATGGAGAGAAAATTGACCTGGACCGTTTTATGACAGGGAGCTGTATCCTCTGTGTTCTCTCTTATCTGTGCATCAGCCTGGTTCCCAACCCGGTGATGGGGCTGGTGGGGTGCGCGCTCTGCGGTCTGTCCGTGGGTATCATGTGGCCGGGATCCTTCAGCAAAGCGGCGGTGGCCCTGAAAGGCGGGGGAACTGCCATGTTTGCCCTGCTGGCGTTGGCCGGAGATCTGGGATGTTCCGGAGGTCCCACGCTGGCCGGTATGGTGTCCGGATATTTTGATGATAATCTGAAGATGGGAATTCTGGCGGCGGTGATTTTCCCCATTTTGCTGCTGATCGGGCTGTTTGCCTGCAGAAACAGGAAGGCTGCCGGGTCAGGCAGCCAGTCAGAAGTTTTTTAGGGAAACGCTGATGAAAGCAGCCCTTTCTTAAGTCTGAGATTTCAGAGAGTCGATTAATTTTTTCGCCGCAATACTCTGGGGCCGGGAAGTATCCCGAATCAGGCAGACCTGGCGCTCCGGTGTGGGCTCAATGAGAGGAATTTGGACAATTTCTCCCCGGGCAATCACATTTGCGGCCAGAGCCTCCGGGAAAAATCCGATCCCCAGGTTGTGGAGAATCATGGGCAAAATCTGATCGCCGATGGCGGTTTCAATATCCGGATGGAAAGGAAGGTTGTAATTTAAAAAGTACTGGTTGTACAGCTCCCTGGTTCCAGTGCCGCTGCACAGGGAAACAAAGGGAATGGAGCTGAGATCACTGAGATGGTGAGGTGCTTTGGCCAGATCGGAATATTTCAGGCCCCCGATTAAAATATCGCGGAAAGGGTACAGCGATATTTTATGAAGGGGCTTTTTGATATGCACCGGGGTGGTAACCACGGAGAAATCCACCTGTCCGTCCTCCAGGGCCGAGATGGCCTTGGGGGTGGACTGGCTGGAAATGTGAAGGCGGATATGGGGATAGGCCTCATGAAACTGGGAGAGCTTATCCAGCAAAAGCAGCCGCATGGAAGTCTCACTGCAGCCGATGTGGACCACACCGGTTTCCAAGCTCTGATCTCGCTTTAATTCCTCCTCACCCATCACCAGCTGTTTAAAGGCGATGGAGACATGACGAAAAAGCCGCTCCCCTTCCGGAGTCAGGGTGACTCCCCGGTTGGTGCGGATAAACAGACGGCAGTTGAGTTCGCTCTCCAGATTATTCATGCAGCGGGTAATATTGGGCTGGTTATTGTTCAGGATTTCGGCAGCTTTGGTAAAGCTGCGGTACTGCGCCACATAATAAAAAATGCGATAGTAATCATAGTTAGCCATGCGGTGACTTTCCTCCTGTCTGTGACTGCGGAATTTTTTCTAAAATTA
>DBFBJF010000039.1:0-6633 GCA_048203265.1 Candidatus Merdiplasma sp. | reverse complement strand
GGAAGAATTTGTGAGAAAACCAGCAAGGAGGAATGGGGATGGGAGAGACATTGTTATTTTATGGAGGCAGGGTGCTGACCATGGAGGAAAAGGAGAAAAAAGGAGAGCCGGGGAGTGCAGACGCGGTTCTGGTGGAGGACGGCCTGATTCGGGCGGTGGGGTCCAGGGAGGAGCTGGAGCCTGCCGCCCGGGGGGCTAGGCGAATTGATCTGGAGGGAAATCTTCTGATGCCCTCCTTTCTCGATTCCCACAGCCATTTTACGCAGGTGGCCTACTCCTTTTTTCAGGTATCTCTGGACGGAGCCGCCAGCCTGGAGGAGATCCAGGAGCGGGTGAAGTCTTATCTGTCTCGGAAAAAGCCCGGAAAAGAGGAATGGGTGGTGGCAAGAGATTACGATCACAATCTGATGCCGAAGGGAGCACATCCCACTCTGGCTCAGCTGGATGAGATGACAGACGGACAACCCATGATAATCCAGCATAAGTCCGGTCATATGGGACTGGTCAACAGCCGCGGCCTCGCGCTGCTGGGAATTACGGATGAGAGCCAGGCCCCGGAAGGCGGACGCATCGGAAAGGAGGGAGGCAGACTGACGGGCTACCTGGAGGAGAATGCCTTTTTCGACTGCCTCAAGCGTGTTCCCATGCCGGGAGAGGAGGAGCTGGCAGGAGCTTATGAGCAGGCGCAGCAGCTCTACGCCAGCCATGGGATTACCACCATCCAGGAGGGAATGCTGGTAAAACAGATGTTTCCCATGTATGACCTGCTTTTGAAGCGAAAACTGCTGTGGCTTGATCTGGTAGCCTATCCGGATTTGGACAGTTTCGATGAAGCGGTATCCAGGATGTCCCGTCATAGAAATGGGTACAGAGATCATCTTCGCCTCGGCGGCATCAAGATTTTTCTGGACGGCTCGCCTCAAGGGCGCACTGCCTGGATGAAAACTCCCTATATGGGGACAGAGGACTGCGGGTATGGGATCCTGAAGGATGACCAGGTGACGGCCGCTTTTGAGAAGGCGGCCGGGGAGAAAGTCCAGCTTCTGGCCCACTGTAATGGAGACGCGGCGGCGGAGCAGTTTCTTCGCTGCCTGGAACAGGCGGAAAGAACCTGCCCGAATCTGGAACAGCTGCGTCCGGTTCTGATACACGGGCAGCTTATGGAGAGGGAGCAGCTGAAGCGGGCGGCAAAGCTGGGGGCGGTGGTGTCCTTCTTTGTGGCTCATGTCTATCACTGGGGAGACGTTCATATCCGAAATTTCGGGTATGAGCGGGCCAGCGCCATCAGTCCCCTGGCCTCTGCCCTGAAGGCGGATCTGCCCTTCACCCTTCATCAGGATTCCCCGGTGATCCAGCCTGATATGTGGGAGACTGTCTGGTGTGCCGCAAACCGTGTTACCCGGGAAGGAGTCCTGCTGGGGCCGGGGGAGAAAATTCCGGTGTGGCAGGCGCTGCGGGCGGTGACTTACCTGGCTGCCTGGCAGTATGGGGAGGAGGCCCGGAAGGGCACCATTGCCCCCGGAAAGCGGGCGGATCTTTTGGTGGCGGACGCGGATCCGCTGACGGTGCCCTCCGACCAGCTGCGGGACATCCGGGTTTTGCAGACTTACAAGGACGGTAGATGTGTGTACAGCCGATGAAAGATCCGGCGGGAGAAGAGGAATTTGCCGGACCGTTTCCGGGAACAGGAGTGTTCTTCCATCTTGTTCCCCTCCGCGACTTATGGTATAGTCATTTTGTGAGTTGGGGCAAAAGCTGCCGGAGGAATTGTCCTGCGCTTTTGTTCCCTGCATCTCTTATCACAGATATTGAGGAGGATATACGAATGGCAAAAATATTAATCGCACCTGGAAAATATGTACAGGGACCCGGCGAGATGAGACGTCTGGGTTCTTATGCGTCCGCTTACGGGAAAAAAGCTCTGGTTCTTATCACTGCCTCCGGTTTTAAGCGCATCGGCAATATAGTGGAAGAAGGGTTTCAGGGCTCAGGGGTAGAACCGGTCTATGACTATTTTAACGGTGAGTGCAGCAAGACTGAGATCAGTCGCCTTACCGGGATTATGGAGGAAAAGGGCTGTGATCTGGTAATTGGTATCGGCGGAGGAAAGATTCTGGACACCGCCAAGGCGGCAGCCTATTACAGGGAGGTTCCTGTTCTCATCTGCCCCACCATCGCGTCCACTGACGCGCCCTGCAGTGCCCTGTCAGTGATCTACACGGACGAAGGCGTGTTTGAGGAATATCTCTTTTTGAGATCCAACCCCAATATGGTGCTGATGGACACAGAGATTATCACAAAATCACCGGTGAGGCTGACCATTGCCGGAATGGGAGACGCTCTGGCTACCTATTTTGAAGCCCGGGCCTGCCAGAGAAAGGGAGCCACCACCTGCGCGGGAGGTCTTGGGACAAACGCGGCTATGGCATTGGCCGAGCTGTGCTACCATACGCTGATGGAGGAAGGATTGAAAGCAAAAATTGCCCTGGAGGCGGGAGCCTGCACTCCGGCGGTGGAGAAAATCATCGAGGCCAACACACTGCTCAGCGGAATCGGCTTTGAGAGCTGCGGACTGGCCGGAGCCCATGCCATTCACAATGGCCTGACAGTACTTCCGGAATGCCATCACATGTACCATGGAGAGAAAGTGGCCTTCGGAACCCTGGTTCAGCTGATTCTGGAGAATGTGCCGGAGGAGGGGCTGGATGAGGTGGTAGATTTCTGTGTGGAATTGGGGCTTCCGGTTACCTTAAAGGAGCTTGGAGTGGAGGAAGTAACAGAGGAAAAGATCATGGCAGTGGCGAAGGCGGCCTGTGCCGAGAACGATACCCTTCACAATATGCCCTTTGAAGTGACGCCGGAGAGCGTGGCGGCAGCCATCAAGGCCGCGGACGCCTACGGACGTTATTACCTGGGAGAAGAGTAAGAGGCCGGCTGAATATGGGATGTCCATACGTTTATCAGGAAGAAACTTCCCCAGAAGGAGGCACCGTCTGACCGTTTAGCACAGCCCGGGTCAGCACATCTCCATCATAGTAAAGCTCCAGATGGAAAAAGGGGGTATTCTGAGCCAGAAGGCGGAAAAACAGTTTATCCCCTTCCCAGATGGGCAGATTTTGTATTTCTTCCTTAGGCACCCATGCCAGATCTCCCTCATCACAGGGATGGGGTGTGCCGGAAAAGCGGCCGCAGGTATACAGGTGCATCCGCTCCGGCTGCCAGGGCGGGCAGTAAAAATCCACAATTCCCCGGTAATCGGGATGCTCCATGGTGTAGCCGGTCTCCTCCTTCACCTCCCGCATGACGCAGGCCAGGGAATCCTCTCCCGGCTCGAACTTGCCGCCCACGCCGATCCACTTGTCTTTGTTTGCGTCTTTTTTCTTTTTAACGCGGTGCAGCATCAGGTAGCAGCCGTCCTGTTCCAGATAGCACAGCGTAGTCTGCAATAGTGTTTCCATCTTTAAGATCAACCCCCTATTTAAGTATGCAGAGTGATTTTGTCAAAGCTTTGGGAATATGAAAACTGCATCATTCCTTTCCAGCCGTCATTCAGGCTGGAGATTTATAATGGCATCATAGCGGAAAAAGCCATCATTTGCAAGAAGCAAAAACTTATTTCTCCCTGCTGGAAAGTGTGATAGAATGATACCAAACCCTGTTCTCAAAAGGAGTTTGGAATGGTTTGAAAAAGGAGGCAGACAGCATGGATGAGAACAAAAAAGAACGCCTCGCGGAGGCGGGAATCGATGTGGAGAATGCCCTGGAACGCTTTATGGAAAACGAGGGACTTCTAGAGCGGTTTCTGAAGAAATTTCTGAACGATCAGAATTTTTCAAAACTGACCGTGGCTATCGGGGAGAAAAAGGAGCAGGAGGCTTTGGCTGCTTCCCATACCCTGAAGGGGGTATGCGGAAACCTGTCCATGGGAAGACTGTACGGTCTGGCCACAGAGCAGGTGAACCTTTTTCGGGCAGGCAGATGGCAGGAAGCAGCGGACCTGATGCCTCAGATGAGTGCGGAGTACGAAACCATTTGTGAGACCCTGCGCAGGGAATTGGCAGACTAGGAGAGAAAACCATGGATTTGATGACTCAGATTGAGAGATACCTTCCTTTTAATGAGCAGGAGGAGAGGGACCGGAACTTGATTTTGCGCTGCCTGAGGGAGGAAAAAAATATTTTTTCCAGGGAGAATGACCTGGCCCATATGACTGCCTCGGCCTGGGTGGTAAACCCGGACCGCAGCCGGGTTCTGATGGCCTACCATAACATTTATGATTCCTGGTCCTGGCTGGGCGGTCATGCGGACGGCAGCCAGAATCTGCTGGAGGTGGCGCTGCGGGAAGTGACAGAGGAGAGCGGAGTCCGGCATGTGCGGCCTGTGACGGAAGACATTTTTTCCCTGGAGTCCCTGACCGTGGACGGCCACATAAAGCGGGGAGCTTATGTATCCTCCCATATTCACCTGAACGTGACATACCTTCTGGAAGCCCGGGAGGAGGATACGCTGACGGTCAAGGATGACGAGAACAGTGGAGTGGCTTGGTTTGGCCTGGACGAGGCGGTGGCCGCCTCCAGCGAGCCCTGGTTTCAGGAGCATATTTACAGAAAACTGAATGAAAAGCTGCGGCAAATGAAGACGCCGCTTTGCGGCACGGATCCGGAGCGGAAAACATTTTAATCTGAGTTTTCCAATAATCTGAAAACAGGAGGGGATAAAATGAAGGAGGAAAGGCTGCCGGGAATTCCGGTGGAGGAATCGGAGCGGGTGGGAAACTTTTCCGTAGGAGATCTGGTCCGCCGCGCGCTGGATGCGCGGGAGAGAGCATACACCCCCTACTCCGGATTTGCTGTGGGGGCGGCACTGGTGACCGTCCAAGGCGAGGTGTTTGGAGGCTGCAACATCGAGAACGCTTCCTTTACGCCCACCAACTGTGCGGAGCGCACCGCTATTTTTAAGGCGGTGAGTGAAGGTTATCGGGAGTTCGCGGCCATAGTCATTGTGGGAGGCCCGGAGGGAAAACCGCCGGAGGATTTCTGCGCTCCCTGCGGAGTGTGTCTGCAGGTGATGGCGGAATTTTGCAGGCCCGGTTTCCCGGTGTATCTGGCAAAATCACAGAGCGAGATCCGAAAGCTTCTTCTGGGGGAGCTGCTTCCGGTAAAGTTTGATGGATTGTAAAATTGTTTTAAGGAGGAAGAGGAAGATGTCAGTCGTTTACGCGAAGAATGAGGAATTTCATCTGAAAATCAAAGAGGGGGACGTGGGAAAATATGTGATTCTCTGCGGAGACCCGGGCCGGTGCGAGAAGGTGGCGAAGTATTTTGATGATGCCCGGTTTGTAAATTCCAATCGGGAGTTTACGATCTACACCGGATACCTGAACGGGGAAAAGGTGAGCGTGTGCAGTACGGGGATCGGTGGTCCTTCCGCAGCCATTGCGCTGGAGGAATTGGTGCACTGCAAGGCCCACACCTTTATCCGGGTGGGAACCTCGGGCGGCATGGCGGTGGAGGTGATGGGCGGTGACCTGGTAATTGGTACCGGCGCCATCCGCATGGAGGGAACCACCAGAGAGTATGCTCCCATTGAGTATCCGGCGGTGGCAGATTTCCAGGTGGTGCAGGCACTGGTGGAGGCAGCGGGAAAATTCCCGGTGCGCAGCCATGTGGGAGTCCTTCAGTGTAAGGACAGCTTTTATGGCCAGCATGACCCGGAGACCATGCCAGTGGGGTATGAGCTGAAGGACAAGTGGGACGCCTGGATGAAATGCGGCGCATTGGCCAGTGAGATGGAATCGGCGGCCCTGTTTATCGTGGGAAGCGTGCGCAGAGTGCGGGTGGGAAGTATTATGACTGTGTTCGCCAACCAGACGAGACGGGCCATGGGCTTGGATGATCCGCAGAATTATGACACCGAGGCAGGAATTCAGGTGACGGTGGAGGCCATCCGCATCCTCATTGAAAAAGACCGCCAGGCAGAGAAAAGCAAAGAGCAGGCAAAGATGTGATGAGGTGCGGGGTGATTTATATGGCGGCTGGAAACAGCCGCCGTTTTGCTATGGCAGGGCGGCAGGGAACGAATAAACTGCTGTGCAGACTGGAGGGGAAGCCGTTGTTTCTGCATGGACTGGAAACCCTGGCAGAGCTGGCAGAGCGCAGGATCGGTGTGCAGGTGATTGTGATCACCCGCTTCCCGGAGATTTTGGAAGCAGCCGAAATGTTTGGAATGATGGGCTGCCTGAACCCGGCGAGCGAACTGGGGGCAGCGTACACCATCCGCCGGGGCGTCCGGGAGGCCCGGGCGGCAGGCCCCTTTGACTATCTGATGTTTGTCACGGCAGACCAGCCCTATCTGTGCGTGGCTTCTCTGGAGAGATTTCTGGATCTGGGAGCGACAGGGAAATTTCCCGTGATCAGCGCAGCCTGGAGAAAAACGGCAGATATAAAAGGGAGGGGTACGAAAGCCATGGAGAAACCGGGAGAAGGCGCAGACTGGAGGGCGATAAAACAGACGGGAGACCTGCGTCTCGGGAATCCGGTCATGTTTCACGCTTCCCTTATGGGTGAGCTGGAAGGGCTGTCCGGAGATGAGGGCGGACGGACCGTGTGTCTAATATATTACTAAGAGAGCTGG
>DBFBJF010000038.1:0-2649 GCA_048203265.1 Candidatus Merdiplasma sp. | reverse complement strand
GCTGCCGGCTGCAGGCAGTAGTCTCTGTAAGCCGCTGGTCAGCCGCCTTTTCGGTCTGCAAAGACCTCTCCTCCCCAGACCCCCAGGCAGGTTCCTCATGGGGCCCGGAGACACTCTTCTTCGCAGGCTCCCATACGATTTCCGTATAAGAGAAGGGTTCCATATCCCGAACAAGCACATAAGCCCCATCCTCTTTCCATACACAGGGAAGAGATATCTTCTCCTCACTGCCATCTTCCCGTTTCTGATAGAACCCGCCTTTCCCGTATTCCCCGGCGCACACGGATTCTGCCTCCCTGCGGGGAATCCGGACAACGGAGGTTCGCTGCCAGTTGCCGCTGTTGAATACGGAAAACACCCGTTCCTCCCTGCATTCCCGAATAAGGCCGGCGCGGGAGGTCTCGTTCACTTCTCTTAAAAGAGCCGCGGCTTTTTCATATTCCGTATGGCTGTCAAGGTAGACCTCCCTTATGGAAGACCCCGGCAGTATATCGTGGAACTGCTGGCAGAGCACGATTTTCCACGCACGCAGGATACGCTGGGAGTCATAGGGCTCACTTCCAAACACTCGGGATAAGACAGACCGGATCTCCGTATCCCTCAGCGCATATTCCATCCTGCGGTTCATCCGTTTATTATACGCCTGGGAGGTGTAAGTCCCTCTGTGGAATTCCAGATACAGTTCCCCGTCCCACACCGGAAGATATCCTTCCATGGGATTCTCTTTCAGCGTCTCGTTGAGACTGCGGAAATACTCCGTCACGGACTGTTTCCTCACATGGGGGATTCCAGGCATTTTCTCCACCATCTCTATCTGGCGGATCATATCCCGGTTCGGGCCTCCGCCACCGTCCCCATATCCGTAAGAGATCAGCAGTTCCCTGTTGGAATCCTTGTTCTTATAATTGTCCCAGACGCTTTTCACTGCCCTGGGGCCGGAATTTCCATTGTATGTATAATAATCCTCGCCCGGATCGGAGGTAGTCACAAAATGGGCTGTCACCCCGGTTCCGTCAATGCCCTTCCATGTAAAGGTATCATAGGGCAGCCGGTTGGTATCGTTCCAGCTTATCTTGGTGGTCATGAACGTGTCCACACCGGATTTCTTTAAGATCTGAGGAAGCGCCCAGGAATACCCGAACACATCCGGCAGCCAGAGAAATTCACTCTCATAGCCGAATTCTTTCCGAAAGAAATTTTTGCCCACCAGGATCTGCCGGATGATGGATTCCCCTGAGGCGATGTTGCAGTCACACTCCACCCACATGGCCCCGGAAGGCTCCCATCTTCCCTCAGCCACCCTCTTTTTGATATTCTCATAAATATCCGGGTGGTCCTCTTTGATAAATTCATAGAGCTGAGGCTGGGACTGCAGAAAATGATACTCCGGATACTTTTCCATCAAACGGTTCACCGTGGAAAACGAGCGGGCAGCCTTCTCCCTGGTATGGCACAGCCGCCACAGCCAGGCCACATCTATATGGGTATGGCCCGCCATGGTCACATGGACATCCGGTTTTCCGCGGCCGTCCAGACACTCGTCCAGGTATCCGGCTGCATCCGACACACTCTCATAAAATTCCCTGCTGCCCGGTTCCGTAAAATCCACCAGACAGAACGCCTTTACAAGCACATTTAAGATCCATTCCCGGTATTCATTCTCTGCGCTCAGGGCCTCATAGGTCTCAAGGGCCGCTGCAGTCAGATAGTAAAGGTCATCTGCCCCCCGGTCCAGCACACCGATCTGCGCCCTGCATATCTCCATCACATTGTCTTTGGGGATTCCTCCGCCGCTGAGTCCTGTCCACAGCCTGAATTTAAGCTGCAGTTTCTTTCCGCATACCCCGGGGCCGAAGAACACTTCCCTGTGGTTTCCGTCCACAGCCTGATACGGCACATCATTTATATAGAGCAGGCTTTCAAAGTTCCCGTTATTTCCGGTTCCCGAAGGGGCGCCAAAGTCAAAAAGGCCCAGCACTTCCTCCCCGCAGAATGCCTCCGGGATTTCCGCTTCCGCTGTCAGCCAGTAGTATTTGTCCCAGCCCCGGAAAGAAAATCCCGGTCCCACCTCCCTGGCGCACACTCTGCTCTCTCTGTCACTGTCCTCCCAGAACCGGAAGGAGGGAATGTTCCGAAGATTCCGGTACCGAAGCTCCCGCAGTTCCTCTGCCAGATTCTTTATCCTGTCAAAATCATGAAAATCAAACGGCATTTTTTACTCCTTTCCAAACAGACCTCCATATGCCTTGTCATAAGCTTCCAGCAGTTCCCCGGCAAGAGACCAGGAATTGACCAGCGGATGAAGCATCAGCGCCTGGGCTGCACATGCATAAGAACCTTTCTTTACAGCCTCCACTGTGAGACGCTCATAATTTTTGAGCAGCCGCATCAGGATATCACACTGCGGAGGGACGACAGCCACAGGAATGGGACGAATGCCCTCTGCGGATACATGGCAGGTCACTTCCACCACATCGTTATCCGCCAGTTCCGGAATACAGCCTTGGTTCTCCACAGAGAGCACCAGGTATTTTCCCTCTCTGCTCTGCATCCCCTCAATACAGTCCAGCATCACACCCGCATAGCCCATACCGTCGGGGACCTCCAGGCTGCCCTTCTCTGCCATCGGACGTTTGGCTGCCCCTGATT
>DBFBJF010000037.1:0-8242 GCA_048203265.1 Candidatus Merdiplasma sp. | reverse complement strand
AACAGTGGAATCGCCAACGCCTGTACCGGCGCGGAGGGGCTTCGATGCTGTGAGGAGACGGCCCAAAAGGCGGCCGATCTTCTGGGCATTCAGAAAAACCAGGTGTTGGTGGCGTCCACCGGAGTGATCGGACAGCAGCTTCCCATGGACGTGATCAATAAGGGGATTGAGACCATGGTGCCCATGCTCTCTGATACTGCCGGGGCGGGCACGCTGGCCGCGGAGGCCATTATGACCACTGACACGGTAAAAAAGGAGATTGCCGTCCAGGTTACGCTGGGAGGCAAAGTGGTCACCATAGGAGGGATGAGCAAGGGATCCGGCATGATCCATCCCAATATGTGCACTATGCTGGCCTTTGTGACCACGGACGCGGCCATCTCCGGGGAGATGCTCCAGCGGGCCTTAAGCAGCGATGTGAAGGACACTTACAATATGATTTCTGTGGACGGCGATACCTCCACCAACGATACCTGTCTGCTGTTTGCCAACGGCCTGGCCGGAAATCCTGAGATCCGGGAGGACAATGAGGATTACAGAGAATTCTGCCGCGGGCTGAACTTTGTAAACACCTGGCTGGCGAAACACATGGCCGCCGACGGGGAGGGGGCCACCGCCCTGTTTGAGGTGAAGGTGGTGGGAGCACAGGACAAGGAGCAGGCTGTAACACTGGCCAAGTCCGTGATCACCTCCAATCTGGTGAAGACGGCCATCTGCGGACACGATGCCAACTGGGGAAGGATTCTGTGCGCCATGGGCTACTCCGGCGCCTCCTTTGACCCGGAGCGGGTAGATCTCTATTTTGAGAGCAGCGCGGGAAAACTGAAGATTATTGAGGACGGAGTGGCCACAGACTACAGTGAGGAGCAGGCTACGCAGATCCTGTCCCAGAAGGAGATCACGGCGCTGATCGATGTGAAGATGGGGCAGGAGCAGGCCACGGCCTGGGGCTGCGACCTGACCCACGAGTACGTGAACATTAACGCGGATTACCGGTCCTGACAGAAAGCCGGGGAAGAAGGAGAAGGATAGAAGATGGAGACAATGGAAATGTGGCTGGAAAAGGCCAACGTCCTGATTGAGGCGCTTCCCTACATTCAGCGCTTTCACGGGAAAACGATTGTGGTGAAATACGGCGGCAGCGCCATGGTGGATCACGAACTGAAAAAAAGCGTCATCCGGGATGTGGCGCTGCTGAAGCTGGTGGGCTTTCGTCCCATCATTGTGCACGGCGGCGGCAAGGAGATCACCAAATGGGTGAACCGGATCGGCCTGGAAACCCGGTTTGTCAACGGTCTGCGGGTGACGGACAAGGACACCATGGAGGTGGCGGAGATGGTGCTGAACCGCGTCAACAAAGGACTGGTATCCATGATGGAGAAGGTGGGGCTGAAGGCTGTGGGCATCAGCGGAAAGGACGGCACGGTGCTCCGGGTGAAAAAGAAGCTCTCCGGAGGAGAAGACATCGGGTTTGTGGGCGAGGTAAAGGAGGTCAACCCTTTGCTGTTAAATACCCTGCTGGATCAGGATTTCATCCCCGTAATCTGTCCCATCGGATCGGACGATGAATATCATTCTTATAACATCAACGCGGATGATGCCGCTTGTGCCATCGCCACAGCTATGAAGGCCTCCAAGCTGGTGTTCCTGACGGATATTGAGGGGGTGTACCGGGATCCCGGGGATCCTTCCAGCCTGATCAGTGAGATGACCACCCAGGAGGCCAGAGATTTCTTAAAGAGCGGCAACGTGGGGGGCGGTATGCTCCCCAAGATTCAGAACTGTGTGGATGCTATTGAGGCCGGAGTATCCCGGGTGCATATTCTGGATGGACGAATCGAGCATTCCCTCCTGCTGGAGTTTTTCACCAACAGAGGAATAGGAACGGCTATCATCGGTGACGAGGAGGAAAAATACTATGTGGAACAGTAAAGAATGCATGGAACACACGGAGGCGGCGGTGCTTCACACCTACAACCGTTTTCCCGTGGTGTTTGAGAGAGGGGAAGGCGTTTACTTAGAGGATCTGGAGGGAAAACGGTATCTGGATTTCGGCGCCGGAATCGCCGTGTTTGCCCTGGGCTATGGAGATAAAACCTACAACGATGCTCTGAAGGATCAGATTGACAAGATCATCCATACCTCCAACCTGTTTTATCACGTTCCCCTGGCGGAGGCGGCGGAGAAGCTGAAAGCGGCCAGCGGCATGAGCCGGGTGTTTTTTTCCAACAGCGGAGCGGAGGCCATCGAGGGGGCTCTGAAGGCGGCCAGAAAATATGCCTACCGGAGGGATCAGGGCACAGAACACGAGATCATTGCCATGGAGGGATCCTTCCATGGCAGGAGCATCGGGGCCTTGTCCGTGACCGGAAATCCCCATTATCAGGAGGCCTTTAAGCCTCTGATGGGCGGCGTGAAATTTGCCAGGTTCAATGATCTGGACAGCGTAAAGGCCCAGGTTACGGACCGCACCTGCGCGGTGATCCTTGAGACCGTTCAGGGGGAGGGAGGAATCTACCCGGCGGATCCCGAATTTTTAAAGGGAGTGGAGAGGCTGTGCCATGAGCGGGACATTCTGCTGATCCTGGATGAAATACAGTGCGGCATGGGACGCACCGGAAGCTATTTTGCCTGGCAGCAGTACGGCGTGAAGCCGGATATTATGACCTGCGCCAAGGCCCTGGGCTGCGGCATCCCGGTGGGCGCCTTCGTGCTGAACGAAAAGACGGCCGCCGCCTCTCTGGAGCCGGGAGACCACGGCACCACCTACGGAGGAAACCCCCTGGCCTGCCGGGCTGTTTCCACTGTGTTCGACCTGTTTGAAAAGTACGGCATTGTGGAGCATGTGCAAAGCGTGGCGCCTTATCTGGAGCAGCGGCTGGATGAGCTGACGGAAAAGTATGATTTTCTGAAAGAGCGCCGGGGCATGGGACTGATGCAGGGCATTGAGGTAACCGGAAGACCGGTGGGAGAGATCGTGAGCAAGGCCCTGGAGAACGGACTGGTGGTTCTGTCCGCGGGCAGTAACGTGATTCGCCTGGTGCCGCCCCTGGTGATTGAGAAAGAGCATATTGATGAGATGATAGAAAAGCTGGAGCGGTCTTTCTGAGAAATTGCTGCTTCAATCGGCGTTTTCCTAACGCATAAAACCACTTCGTCTGGGGATACTGGTAGTATTCTGGAAGACGAGGTGGTTTTTTATGTGGGGATTTCTTGTGGCGATTGTTTCTGGTGTATTGATGAGTGTGCAGGGAGTATTTAACACCCAGGTGACCAAGCAGACCAGCCTGTGGGTTTCCTCCGCCTTTGTACAGCTGACCGCGCTGATTGTCTGTCTGCTGGCCTGGGGGATCACGGACAGAAGCAGTTTTGGAGCGCTTTCCAAGGTGCAGCCCTGGTATATGCTGCTGGGAGGCGTACTGGGAGCCTTCATCACCATCACGGTAATCAAGTCCGTGGACGGCCTGGGACCGGCCAAATCGGCCATGCTCATTGTCATTGCCCAGCTCATCGGAGCCTATCTGATTGAGCTTTTGGGGCTGTTTGGCGTAGAGCGCCAGCCTCTGGAGTGGAGAAGGGTGATCGGCATGGCGGTAAGTATTGTGGGGATTATTATTTTTAAATTGTAAACAGAAGAAAAAATCATGTATAATAATGGGAAAACACAGGCAAAGGAGAAGCGGTATGAAACACTATATGATGGCACTGGATCAGGGAACCACCAGTTCCCGGTGCATTTTATTTGATAAGGCGGGGGAGATATGCAGCGTGGCTCAGCGGGAATTCCGGCAGATTTTTCCAAAGCCAGGATGGGTAGAACATGATCCCATGGATATTTGGTCCACGCAGATCGGGGTGGCTGCGGAGGCTATGGGAAAAATCGGGATCACGGCGGAGCACATCGCCGCCATCGGCATCACCAATCAGCGGGAGACTACCATTGTGTGGGAGAAAGCCACCGGACGGCCCATTTATAACGGGATTGTGTGGCAGTGCCGCCGCACCTCCCGGATGATCGATGAATTGAAGCAGGATGGGTTTGACCGGGTGATCCGGAGCAAGACCGGGCTGATTCCTGACGCCTATTTTTCTGCCACCAAACTGAAATGGATTCTGGATCATGTGGAGGGATCCAGAGAGCGGGCCAGGCGTGGGGAGCTGCTGTTTGGAACGGTGGACACCTGGCTGATCTGGAATCTTACCAACGGGCAGACCCATGTGACGGATTATACCAATGCGTCCAGAACGATGATGTTTGATATTCATTCGCTCCAATGGGACAAAGAGATTCTGGAAAAATTCGATATTCCGGAGGAGATGCTGCCTGTGGTGTGTCCTTCCAGCGCTATTTACGGACGAACCCAGGGATGTATTATCGGGGACGGGATTCCCATCGCCGGCGCGGCGGGAGATCAGCAGGCGGCCCTTTTCGGACAGTGCTGTTTCCATCCGGGGGATGTGAAAAATACATACGGAACCGGATGCTTCCTTCTGATGAATACCGGGAAGAAGGCAGTGGAATCGGAGCATGGACTGCTCACCACCATCGCGGTGGGTATGGAGGACGGGCAGGTGGAGTACGCTGTGGAGGGCAGTGTGTTTGTGGCAGGAGCGGCGATCCAGTGGCTCAGAGATGAGATGAGGATGCTGGAGAATGCGGCTCAGTCAGAGCAGTACTGCCAGGCTGTGGAGGATACCGGCGGCGTATATGTGGTTCCGGCCTTCACAGGCCTTGGAGCGCCCTATTGGGACCAGTATGCCAGAGGAACCATTGTGGGACTTACCCGGGGCGTGGGAAAGGAGCATTTGATACGGGCCACGGTGGAATCCCTGGCCTATCAGACGGCGGATGTGATCGAGGCCATGGAGGCGGATTCTGGAATCAAGCTGAATCAGCTGAAAGTGGACGGGGGCGCCTGCGCCAACAACTTTCTGATGCAGTTCCAGGCGGATATTCTGGGAGCGCAGGTGTGCAGGCCAAAATGTATTGAGACAACGGCCATGGGAGCGGCCTATCTGGCCGGGCTGGCTGTGGGCTACTGGAACAGCAGGGAAGAAATCAGAAAGAACTGGGCGCTGGAGCGGACTTTCCTTCCCCGGATGGAGGAGGAGAAAAAGAACAGGCTGCGGAAAGGCTGGAAGAGAGCGGTGGCCTGTTCCTTCGGATGGGCCAGGGAGTCCTGAAACTCCAGGCCTCCCCGAAAAGCTGTGGAGAGAGAACCGGGAATTTGAAAAAACCATTGCATATGAATTACGATTTTGTTAAAATAAATAGATGCATAGCGGGGGAAACTGCGGTCCGGAGACTGTAGAAGGTTATGCGTTGGAAAAAAATTGTTATTGTAGTTCGACTGTTTCTTTTGATGTTTTTGGAGTCGGGAATGCTGGGAGGATGTTCTTCCGGCCCCCGGCTGGATGCCATAGGATTGGAAGCTCTTGAGACACAGGAAACCGAAAGCAGGATGTCTGGAGGCGAAGCAGGAGGGAATGAAGTTCCTGCCTCAGAGACCGCGGCTCCGGAGACGGAGGCGCGGATTGCGGTGTATGTCTGCGGGGCGGTAAACAGCCCCGGAGTTTATGAGCTGGAGGCATCTGCCAGGGTGTTTCAGGCTGTGGAAGCAGCGGGAGGTTTTCGCGAGGACGCGGATCAGGAGTGGGTCAATCAGGCCCAGTTTCTTCAGGACGGCGGAAAGATCCGCATCTATACCCGTCAGGAGACGGAACAGATGAGGCAGGCCGGCATGGAGGAGGGAAGCCTTTTGGCTGAGGACCAGACCGGAGAGGCCCAAACGGAAGGCCAGGGTCTGGTAAATTTGAACACCGCCACGAAGGAGGAGCTGATGACTCTGCCGGGGATCGGCGAGGCGAAGGCGGAAGCGGTAATCGCGTACCGCCAGGAGCAGGGCGGTTTTTCCGCTATTGAGGATATTATGAACATCAGTGGGATCAAGGAAGCAGTATTTTCAAAAATAAAGGATAGGATCACTGTCTGAAGGAGTTTAAGATGGGAAAAAAAGTTCTGGTAGTCGATGATGAAAAACTGATTGTAAAAGGCATTCGCTTCAGTCTGGAGCAGGACGATATGGAGGTTGACTGCGCCTACGACGGAGAGGAGGGACTGCAGAAAGCCAGGGATAATCAGTATGATATTATTCTGCTTGACCTGATGCTGCCTAAGCTGGACGGGCTGCAGGTGTGCCAGCAGATCCGGGAGTTCTCGGATGTGCCCATAGTCATGCTCACAGCAAAGGGAGATGACATGGACAAAATCATGGGGCTGGAGTACGGCGCCGACGACTATATCACGAAACCCTTTAATATCCTGGAAGTGAAGGCCAGGCTGAAGGCCATCATCCGCCGCACTGCCCAGAAGGCTGCGCCCGAGAGCAAGGGCAAGGTGGTGGAAGTGGGAGATCTGGTGCTGGATTGTGAGGGACGCCGGGTCAGCATCGCCGGAAAGGAGATCAACCTGACTGCCAAGGAATTCGATTTGCTGGAGCTTTTGGTGTTTAATCCCAACAAGGTATACAGCAGGGAGAATCTGCTGAACATTGTGTGGGGATACGAGTACCCGGGGGATGTGCGGACCGTGGATGTGCATATCCGTCGTCTGAGAGAGAAGATTGAGGAGAATCCGAGCGAACCGAAGTACGTTCACACG
Organism: Candidatus Merdiplasma sp.; assembly: GCA_048203265.1. Taxonomy (GTDB): domain Bacteria; phylum Bacillota; class Clostridia; order Lachnospirales; family Lachnospiraceae; genus Merdiplasma. The sequence goes on along the minus strand of DBFBJF010000037.1, from coordinate 1,581 downwards.
AAGTGGGGAGTGGGTTATTATTTCCAACATTAAGATAGCCTGAAAGCCTTGTAAATACTGGATTTCTTGCAATTTTGAGCCTGTGATTGTTACCGTTTTGTTACCACGGTGTTTCACGGGCTTTTCGTGCGAAGAAAGGAGAAAGGCTGAATGGCGACAAAAAAGAAGAGAGTGTTGGAACCCACAAAGTACCCTGGAATTAAATACGACCGGACTGGCGATGTGTATATTGTCTCGCTTGACTTCGGACGGAAAAACGTTGTGGATCCCAAGACTGGTCATCTGGTGCGCAAGCAAGACAAAACCAATAAGACTTGTGCAACTCTGGCAGAGGCAAAGGCACTGAAAGATGAGCACGATACAGCAAAGCGTACGGGAAAGCTGCAGGGACTGCGAAGCAAGGTTACCTTTGATCAGGCGTGCGAAGAATATTTTGCCAGCAAAACAGGACGCAAGGGTAAATCATGGGGGACGGGCTATCTGGATCGCCAGCAGATCCACCGGAACCGCGTTAATGATTACCTTGCGCTGAAAGAAGCAACCAACCGTCCAGTGCGAGAGACCAGCATTAGAGATCTCGAAGAATTCTTTGAGTGGTGCGAAGAAGAGCATGAAATTGATATTCCGGTGCAGAAAGCGGATGGGACGTACGAGATCGTGCATAAAAAGTATGATGCACTTGGACGGTCAACGCTTGATAAACTCAAATCGTTTCTGCACGGACTGAACATTTTTTTGCTCAAAGATTTTGATCGGTACGGAGTAGACAGGGATATCGTCACGCTTGCAGAGATATCAGCAGAAAAAGAAGAATTTGAACCAACGGTGCTCGATGCGGAACAGGTGAATTATCTTATACGATACGCACTGGATTTTGAAATGAGGTCGCACCTTGGCGCTCCTCTTGTCAATGTCGTCCTTGGATGCTTGTGCGGAGGCATGCGGCGAGGTGAGCAACTGGGGGTCAAGTGGTGCGATATACAGCCACCGAGTTCTGCAGAAGCGGACGATGGACGTATCCATGTGCTGCGCCAACGTGTGCAGGGGCGAGAAGGGGCGTATGAAAAAACACCCAAAGGCGGGCGCGATGATGGGCGGAACGAAACCGAACGCAAACAGCGGTGGGTGCCATTGCCAATGTCTGCATGGACACTATTGCAGATCGTGAGAGCAGAACAATCGAAATATCGAGAGATTACAGATAATGATTATGTGTATCAGGAGCCTAATAGCCTGAACGGTGACTATTTGACAGATCCGCGTCATTTGAACAGGCGTTTCGATGAATTTCAAAAAAGGTGCAATGACGTAAGGGCAAAAGCCGGATTAGAGCCGATCCCTCATGTGCGTCTGCATGATCTGAGACATACTTTCGCCGGGCTGTTGCAACATTTCGATGGCGCGGCACATCCCGAGATAGGCTGGATTGAGCACGACTTGATCAGTTATGCCATGGGGCACAGGACGAAAGGGACAACGGTCACGGAAAAAGTCTATCTGCATGATAACGGCGTGAGGACGAGGATGAACAAGGCATTAGATCTTTGCATTACGACACCACTTGAGAGACATGATTACAAC
>DBFBJF010000036.1:0-11328 GCA_048203265.1 Candidatus Merdiplasma sp. | reverse complement strand
ATAGAACGGAGGAAGCATTATGGCAAATTTTGACACATATTTTCTGATGAAGGAGGCTGACGCCATCCAGTATGCCAAGGTGAAGGTGCCTCAGAAAAACTGGGATGAGGATACCATGACCTGCAGGGAGATCGGTGACGGCAACCTGAATTATGTATTTAAAGTGCAGGACGGAAAGGGCAGCAGTGTAATTATCAAGCAGGCCGGATCCCAGCTTCGCATTTCCAGCGATATGCATCTGGATACGGACCGCAACCGGATTGAGTCCGAGATTCTGATTCTTCAGGGCAAGCTGGCTCCGGGCTATGTGCCGGAAATTTATGATTATGATACGGTGATGTGCGCCTGCTGTATGCAGGATCTCTCCGACCATATGCTGATGCGCACCGCCATGCTGGAGCACCGCATTTATCCCAAATTCGCGGATCAGATTTCCACGTTTATGGCGCAGGTTCTGATGGGAACCACGGATGTAGTGATGGATCATCAGAAAAAGAAGGAGCTGCAGCGGAAGTTTATCTCTCCCGGGCTGTGCGACATCACGGAGGCGCTGGTCTACACGGAGCCTTACAATGATGAGCTGGGGAGAAACCATGTGTTCCCGCCCATAGCCGGTTTTGTGAAGGAGAAGCTGTATGATGACCAGGCGCTGCACCTGGAGGTGGCCAAGCTGAAAATGGATTTCATGACCCGGGCACAGTCCCTGATTCACGGGGATCTGCACACAGGCTCCATCTTTATCAATGAGGATACCACCATGGTGTTTGATCCGGAGTTCTGCTTCTACGGCCCCATGGGATATGACATCGGAAATGTGGTGGCCAATATGATTTTTGCCTGGTGCAACGGCGACGCGGCGAAAGCGGAGGAATTCCGCGGCTGGGTTGAGAGCGTGATAGTGGATGTGGTGAATCTGACCATGGAGAAAATGAACCGGTACTACGATGAGCATGTGACAGATACCATGTGCAAGACACCGGGCTACAAGGAGTATTACATGGGGACGATTCTGGCTGATACCTCCGCGGTTACCGGACTGGAGCTGATCCGCCGCGTTGTGGGCATGGCCAATGTGAAGGACATTACCACCATCGCGGACGAGAAGGCCAGGGCGAGAGCCGAGAAAATCTGCATCACGGCTGCCATCGATTTCATCATGAACCGGGAGGAAAAGAAGTGCGGCAAGTGCTTCCTGAACACCCTGATGGACGCGGTGCGGACTGTGGATGGCGAATAAAACCGGAAAAGAAAGGAAAAGACAGTTATGGAAAACGCGCTGAATTTGGATACTGTAATACTGGCAGAAAATAAACAAGACATCATTATTCTGGATCAGACGCTGCTTCCGGGTGAGACAAAGTATCTGACCCTGAATAAGGCGGAGGACATCTGGGAGGCCATTTATAAGCTGCGGGTAAGAGGGGCCCCGGCCATCGGTGTGACGGGAGGGTACGCTTACTACGTTCTGGCAAATCAGATTGATACGGAAGATATGGACTGCTTTGTGGAGCAGTGTACGAAAAATATGGAGTATATCAATTCCTCCCGCCCCACTGCGGTGAATTTAAGCTGGGCCTTAAACCGGATGCACAGCGTTCTGCTCTCCGAGAAGGAGGGAAAGAGTGTGGCCTGGATGAAGGAGCGGCTGATGCGGGAGGCCGATGAGATCCGGCAGGAGGATATTCAGATCAGCCGGAATATCGGAGGATATGGCTTTGCGCTGCTGGAAAAGCTGGGCAGGGGCGTGGGGATTATGACTCACTGCAACGCCGGAACTCTGGCTACGGCCAAGTACGGCACAGCCCTGGCTCCCATTTATATTGCCCTGGAGAAGGGGTGGGATCCCAAGAAGGATCTCCATGTGTACTGTGATGAGACCAGACCGCTGCTGCAGGGGGCCCGGCTGAGCGCCTACGAGATGCAGGCGGCAGGTGTGGATACCTATGTGCAGTGTGACAATATGGCCTCCTACACCATGAAGTCCGGGAAGATCGGCATCATTTTTGTGGGGTGTGACCGGGTGGCGGCCAACGGGGATTTTGCCAATAAAATCGGAACCAGCGGAGTAGCCATCATCGCGAAGCATTACGGCATTCCCTTCTATGTGTGCGCGCCCTCCTCCACCATCGATATGACCATGGAAACGGGAGACGAGATTCACATTGAGCAGCGCAAGCCGGAGGAAGTGACGGAGATGTGGTATGAGAAGCGCATGGCTCCGGAGGGCGTGGGAGTGGTGAATCCGGCCTTTGATGTGACAGATCACAGCCTGGTGACTGGGATCATCACCGAGAAGGGCATCGCTTATGCGCCCTTCCGGGAATCCTTTGAGAAAATGGGTATCAAGCCGGTGGAGAAGTACGTGGATAAAAAATAGATAATAAAAAAGGACACGGGAGCTGCCGGGAATAATTGCTGCGGCAGTCTCCTATGTCCATAACCCTCTGCTGCGGGATGAATCAGTAGATGTGAACCTGGTTGTTTCCCAGAAATTTGATCCAGGGAACGGAGAAACTGCGGTCCATGATGATCCCGTCCAGGATGGAGACAGGGGCGACTTTGGAAAAAGAAGTTTTGTCCAGTTTGGAGGAATCCACGGCCAGATATTTTTCCTGGGCGTGATCCAGAGCCAGCTTGTGGAGCGTGGCATCGTTGTCGTTTGTGTCAGTGAGGCCAAATTCCATACTGACGCTGCGGCAGGATATGATGGCCTTATCTACAAAATACTGCTCCATATTTCTGGCAGCGCTGTTTCCGGTAAAGCTTTGGGAGGTGGAGGAAAATTCGCCTCCCACCACAAAGAGCCGGACTGTGTCAGAGGTGGAGAGAATATTGGCAATTTTTAATGAGGGGGTCAGCACAGTGAGTCTGCGGTGGGTGATCGCCCTGGCGATGGTCCAGGCAGTGGTGGACCAGTCAAGAAAGATGTAATCTCCAGATTGAATGAGGCTGTCGCATTTCTGAGCAATGATTTCTTTCTCAGGCATTTTCAGATCCTGCCGGGTGGTGATATCAATATCATTCTGGACGCCATCCAGGATATAGGCGCCTCCGTGGGTCCGGATCAGCTCTCCTGCCTGCTCCATGTCCCGCAGATCCCGGCGGATAGTTTCTTTTGTGACATTAAGAGCGGCAGCTAAATCGGTAATCCGGACACTTTTGTATTCCTGAAGCTGCTCTCGAATCGCCTGTTTTCTTGCGATGGCTAACATATGATTGGCTCCTTTCCTTTTATTTTCACATCTGTTTCCAGCATATCACATTTTATGATAAAAAACAATTCATACCTTGTGGAGCGTTGTACTGGCAAACGGGAAAAAAGGACGGGCGGAAAACTGACAGAGGGGAAAGAAAGGTAAGAGAAATGGAAAATTGGAGAAATGACGGATACCCGTCTGATTTCGAGGCAAAGCAGATGATCCTGGAAATCGGGCGGAGGATGTACGCAAAAAATTTTGTGGCATCCAATGACGGAAATATCAGCTGCAAGGTGAGCGATCATACACTGTGGTGTACGCCCACCGGCGTATCCAAAGGATTTATGACAGATGAAATGCTGGTGCTGATGGATGTGGACGGAACGGTGATCCGGGGAAACTATAAGCCTTCCAGCGAAATGAAAATGCATCTGCGCGTTTACAAAGAAAATCCCCAGGTAAAAGCGGTGGTTCATGCCCATCCGCCGGCAGCTACCTCCTATGCCATTGCGGGGCTGCCCCTGAACCGGGCCATACTCACAGAGTCCGTGATGGGAATCGGGGAGATCCCGTTGGCCCCCTATGCTATGCCGGGAACGGAGGAAGTGCCGGATTCCATTGCACCCTTTGTAAATACCCACAACGGGTGCCTGCTGGCCAACCACGGCGCTCTGGCCTGGGCGGGGGATGCCATGACCGCCTGGATGCGCATGGAATCCATCGAATATTATGCGCTGGTCAGCATGTACACCCATGGCCTGATCGGCCAGGTACATGAGCTGACCTGTGACCAGGTGGACCGTCTGATTGAACGGCGGACCAGGGACGGCATCACCACCGGAGGCAGACCTCAGTGCAGAAACTGCAGCCAGGAGGGAAGCGGGGCCTGTTCCGCCTGCGGGGAGCGGCCGGCCGGAGAGGCTGATGCACATAAGAGCATGGGTGAAGAAGAAGAGGTGCGGATGATCACAGAGATTGTAAAGCAGGTGATCTCCGCGGCAAAACTGTGACTGTCAGGGAAAGCGGGTGAGGATAGTTTGGCGATGGATGAAAGAAAGGTTCGCCGTGTGGTGCTGACGGAGCTGGCAAAATCCGGTACCCGGTATGTGCCGGCAGCCATCTCAGCCCGGCATCTGCATCTTTGCGCCGGAGATGTGGAGCGTTTGTTCGGGCCGGGATACCAGCTGACTCCGCTGAAAGCCCTGATGCAGCCGGGACAGTTTGCAGCCAGGGAACAGCTGACCCTGGTGGGCCCCAGGGGAAAACTGGAAAAGGTGAGAATCATCGGACCGGTGCGTTCCCAAACCCAGGTGGAGATCTCGCTGACCGATTCCTTTGCTCTGGGGATCAAAAACTGTCCGGTGCGCATGTCCGGAGACATCGATCAAACGCCGGGGATCCGAATCATCGGCCCCAGAGGTGAGGTGGAGCTGAGCCAGGGCGTGATTGTGGCAAAACGCCATCTGCATCTGAGTCAGGAGCAGGCGGCGGCCTATCAGCTTCACGATGGCCAGGTGGTGAGCCTTCGGGTGACGGGACCGAGGCCCTGCATTTTCTGTGATGTGATCTGCCGCACCGGGGCAGGTCATGAACTGGAGTTTCATGTGGACACAGACGAGGCCAACGCCTGCTGCCTGAACAACGAGGAACTGCTGGAAATACTGCCCGATGGGGCGGTGGCTGCGGGAAGTTCCGGGGGCTGTGATACAGCGGCGGAGCCGGCACAGCCGGAGCCTGTCCTGGATCTGGTGACGGAGCGGGAGGTTAACGAGGCCGGAAGGGCCGGAAAGCAGGTGCTGCTTTGCGGTATGCGCGGGCTCGTCACACCGCTGGCCTATGACCGGGCCGGAGAGCTCGGTATCCGGATTGAGCGCACCAGTATGAAGCAGAAGCCGAAAACAGTCCCACAGCCGGTGCCGGGACAGAAGCTGCTGGATCTGATTACAGAGCAGGATATCAATGACGCCTACCGGAATAACCGGGATACGGTGTTTGGAACCGGCCGGGCCGTGATCACGGAGGCGGCCAGGGAGCGGGCGGCGGCCTGCAAAATTCAGATGATCCGGATGGAAGGAGGGGAACCATGCAGATAGCCAGGGTAGTGGGAACTGTGGTCAGCACCACGAAATCAGAAAAGCTGACCGGGCTGAAAATGATGCTGGTGAAACCCATCGATCTGGAAACCTTTGAGGAGAAGGGAAATATTCTGGTGGCCTTTGACGCGGTGGGCGCAGGGGAGGGAGAGGTGGTTATGATTGTCTCCGGATCCTCCTCGCGTCAGACGGAGGTGACGGAAAACAAACCTTCGGATACGGCTATCATTGCCATTATTGATTATATCGATCTGTATCATAAACGGATATTCAGCAAAGAAAAAGACAGTAAGAAGGTGATAGACTGATGCTTTCAAAAGAACAGATTGAGCAGATTGTCCAGATGACACTGGCTCAGTTAAACGGTCAGGGCAAAGAAGAGGAGCGGGCCGTCCCGGAGGGAAACGGCTGGATGTTTGAGCGGGCGGAGGACTGCATTGAGGCGGCCGCCCGGGCACAGAAAAAGCTGGCTGCCATGACCATGGAGCAGCGGGAAACGCTGATCGGGAGTATGCGCCAAGCAGCGCGGGACAATGCCGAGCGGCTGGCACAGATGGCCCATGAGGAGACCGGATACGGAAACGTGCCGGATAAGATTGCCAAGATCCTGCTGGTGGCCAACAAGACCCCGGGTACCGAGGACATTGTGCCCCGGGTGTTCACCGGCGATAAGGGAATGACTCTGGTGGAGCAGGCTCCCTTCGGAGTGATTGGATCGATCACACCCTCCACAAACCCGCCGGGAACCGTGATCAACAATTCCATCAGCATGATCGCGGCCGGCAATGCGGTGGTTTTCAATCCCCATCCCGCCGCGGTGAAATGTTCCCAGGAAGCCATGCGGATTTTAAATGAGGCGATTGTGGCGGCGGGAGGCCCTATGGGACTGATCTGCTGTCCCGCAAAGCCAAACCTGGATACCAGCGCGGTGATCATGAATCATCCCAAGGTGAAACTGCTCTCCGTCACCGGAGGGGAGGCCGTGGTGGGGGTGGCCATGAAGACAGGCAAGAAGTGCATCGCGGCGGGGCCGGGGAATCCACCGGTGATTGTGGATGAGACGGCGGACATTCCAAAGGCCGGAAAAGATATTGTGGACGGAGCGTCCTTTGACAACAATGTGCTGTGTGTGGCGGAGAAGGAGTGTTTCTGCGTGAACGCGGTCTTTGACCGGCTCCTGGACGAAATGCAGAAAAACGGCGCATGGCTGGTAAAGGGTGAGGACATCGATAAGATCGTGGCCACAGTCCTGATCAAAAAAGATGGAAAATACGTGATCAACCGGAAGTTTGTGGGCCATGACGCCACCTTTATCATGGACGCTGCAAGGGTTTCCTATTCCGGAACTCCCAGACTGGTGATTGCGGAGGTGTGCAAAGATCACCCCTTTGTCACAGTGGAGATGCTGATGCCTGTGCTGGGCTGTGTGCGGTGTGATGACGTAAATCAGGCCATTGACCGGGCAGTGGAGGCGGAACATGGGTGCTGGCATTCAGCCCTGATGCATTCCACCAACTACCTGAGTATGACCAGGGCGGCCCGGGCGCTGAACACCACTATTTTTGTGAAAAATGCTCCCTCCACCGCCGGTGTGGGTTTTGGCGGTGAGGGATATGCCACACTGACCATTGCCACTCCCACAGGGGAGGGACTCACCTCTGCCCGCAGTTTTACCAGAGCCCGGCGCTGTGTGCTGGCGGATGGCTTCCGGATTATATAGCCTATGGGACTGATTGAACAGATTCGGGATGCCGGTGTTGTGGGTGCAGGCGGCGCCGGATTTCCAACAGACCGAAAACTAGACTGCAAAGCGGAAATACTGATTATCAACGGGATTGAGTGTGAGCCCCTGCTTCGCACCGACCGCCATGTGATGGAGCAGCACGCCACTGAGATTGTCCGTACTGTGCGGGCAGTACGGGACCAGATCGGGGCGAAGCGGGCGGTCATTGCCCTGAAGCGTCATTATGAGAAGGCTGCTGCCTCCCTGGAGGCGGCAGTGAAGGGAACGAAGGTGGAGCTGTATCGGTCAGAATCCTTTTATCCTGCGGGAGATGAGCAGAATCTGGTATTTTCCATTACGGGAAGGACCGTTCCCACCGGAGGGATTCCCCTGGATGTGGGGTGCGTGGTCTGCAATGTGAGCACTGTACTGAACATTGCCCGGGCCATGGAGGGACAACCGGTGACGGACAAGATGGTGACCGTGGCGGGCAGTGTAGCCTCGCCTGTGACGGTGACCTGCCCGGTGGGAACTCCGCTGCGGCGGCTGCTTGAGGCGGCCGGCGGTCCGGTGGGGGACTGCGTCTTTCTTGTGGGTGGGCCCCTGATGGGAAAGGTGACAGAGGACCTGGACCAGCCGGTGACGAAAACCACGGGCGGGCTGCTGGCACTGCCCAGAGAGCATATGCTTCTGAAAAAGAAGACGGCTTCCCGGCGGGATGCCATGATTGCCAGGGCAGTGTGTTCCCAGTGTTCCATGTGCACCCAGATGTGTCCCAGAAACGCCATGGGACTGAATGTACAGCCCCACAAGGCCATGCGGGCGTTTGCCTCGGGCAATCAGAAGCTGCTGGGAGACTGGAATGGAGTGTTTTCCTGCTGTGACTGCGGAATATGCACGTATTTCGCCTGCAATTTCGGACTGAAGCCATCCATGGCCATGCAGCAGATCAAGAGCCGCCTGGCCGCGGAGGGGAACAAGCCGGTGAAAAAGGTGAAATATCAGCCGGATAACGGTATCAGGAATAAGAGAATTCCCACCGGGCGGCTGATGCAGCGGCTGGATCTGGAGCAGTATGACAGGGAGGCGCCCCTGGCCGGATATCTTTCCTGTGACGCAGTCCGCATCCCCCTGAAAATGCATATTGGAGCCCCCGATGTTCCGCTGGTGGCACAGGGAGAGACGGTGGAGCGGGGACAGCTGATTGGAAAACCCCAGGCCCTGGGCGCCAACATCCACGCATCCATAGGGGGAAAGGTGACTGCAGTGACAGATCAGTATATTGAGATAAGGAAGTGAAGCGATGGGAGCCATCGGAATGAATGAAATCATGAGCATTCCCACGGGAATGCTGGCCTGCGATGCCATGCTGAAGGCTGCCCAGGTGGAGCTTGTCAGCGCAGGGTGCATCTGCGCGGGAAAATATTATATTGTGGTGACTGGAGAGGTGGCGGCCGTGCGGGCCTCCGTGGAGGCGGGCCGGGAAGCTGCCCAGGGGCTGCTGATTGACAGCATGGTGATCCCCAATGTGGATCCCCAGGTGGCCCCTGCCATCTCAGCCTGCACCGAGGTGGAACGGCTGAACGCTCTTGGCATTATGGAGACCTACTCCCTGTGCGCGGCGGTCTGCGGGGCGGACGCGGCGGCAAAAGCCGCGGAGGTAACCCTGCTGGAGGTACGGCTGGGCCGGGGACTGGGAGGTAAATCCTTCATCCTGCTGACGGGAGAGGTGGCAGCTGTGAGGGCCGCCATCGAGGCGGCGGAAGCTCTGGAGGAGACGAAAGGGCTGATGGCGCAGAGCGCCGTGATCCCCTCCCCTCATCCGGATATGCTGCGGGCAATCGGATGAGGGCGGAATAAGAACAGGCAGCACGGAAGAGCGTCTGTCCTGACTGGCAGATACTCTGAATGAAAAATAAAAAATATGGAGGACAAAAAAATGAAAGAAGCATTGGGAATGATTGAAACTCGGGGACTGATCGGTTCTATTGAGGCGGCGGACGCCATGGTGAAGGCGGCCAATGTGAGCCTGATCGGTAAGGTACAGATCGGTTCCGGTCTGGTGACGGTTATGGTGCGGGGCGATGTGGGCGCTGTGAAATCAGCGGTGGACGCAGGTGCGGCGGCTGCCAAGCGGGTGGGCGAGCTCTACGGAGTGCATGTGATTCCCAGACCCCATGCGGATGTGGAGCTGATTCTTCCCACACTGGACCGCAAGGAAGAGGAGTAATCCATGTACACCGGGGTGGTGGCCGGATCAGTGGTAGCCACGGTAAAAGACTCTGCCCTGGAGGGAGTGCCCCTCCTGGTGGTACAGAAGATAGAACATGGGAAAAAGGCCGGACTGCTGGTGGCGGCAGATCAGACCCGCCAGGCCGGACCCGGTGATTTCGTCTATCTGATCGGGTCCAAGGAGGCGGCCCGCATTTTCCGGGTGAAACGCATTCCGGTGGACGCGGCGATCGTGGGTTTCATTGACACCTATCATGAGGAGCTGTAGAGGCCGCGTGAAAGGCACAGTATTGCCGGCAGCGGCAGGAAAGAGACAGGAGTGGCGGGAGAATGCGTCTGGCAAGAGTAGTTGGAAATGTGGTATCCACCGTGAAAGAGAGCGGTTATTGCGGCTATAAGCTGATGCTGGTGGAGTATCTGGATCCGGAGAGCGGAAAGCCCCTGGGCCCCCGGATGATCGCCTTCGACTGTGGGGATGCCGGTATCGGGGATACGGTGCTGGTGAACACGGACGGGGGCGCCGGGAATATGCTGCTCAGTGATGATTATGCCATTGTGGATCTGGTAATCTGCGGTGTGGTGGACAGCTATGCTGTCAGGGGCCAAAATCATGTGATACAGAACGATTAAGCAGAAGATGAGGTGCCGCACAGCATCGGTTCTTTTCCTGCGAATGGAAGGAACCGGAGGCAGGGCGGCCCTCCTTTTGCGGACAAAAAGGAGGAAGACGGCAATGACCGGACAGAAACTGGAGGAAACTACCCTGCGGAACCTGGCGGAGGGACTGGGAGCGATCTATGAGGGATTTACAGAAACCGTAAAGGCGTTGGGCGCGAAATCCAAGGGAGGAAAGCGCTCCAGCAAACTGGGCGGCAGCATCGCCCACTGGGTGGGAGGCGGACACGTGACCACAGACCGGGAAGCCCTGTGTGAGAAATTTCTGGCGGATGTCCAGGGTCAGCTGGAGCTGCTTCTGACGGCGGCGGAGTACGCGCCCCGGGAGGAGGCGGAGGAAGCCGCCGCCATTGCGGTGGACATTATGGCCGAGCCGCGGCCGGCAAAATCAGACGCCACCACAGATCTGATGCGCCGAGCCATGATCGGGCAGGCCAAACCGCTTCTCCCCTATCTGACCGCCCAAAAGCGCAGCCAGGTGCTGGAGCTTCTGAAGGGCGCCTACAGCCGCTGGCAGCGTCTGCCGGTGGAGGCTGAGGTAATCAGGGAACTGGAGCGTCTGGAGCGGATATGAGAAGAAGGGAAGGAAAAAAGGAACTTCCGGGATATCTCTGATAAATTTCAGGGCGGTGATGAACCGCCCTGAAATTTTGTCCGGGATTATGCCGGTTGCTCTGGAATACGGCGCAAAGACAAAAAATACGCTTAAATTAAAACATATTTGCATCTGCTGACCGCATACGTTATAGTTTATTTAGAAGCAGGAGTTTTCTCATCCCGGAAGAGCAGAAGACCATTGATTTATCTTATGACAGCCGCAGCGTCCGGCTTGATCTGTACGTGAAGGATGATAAGAATACAGTTTACAATGTGGAAATACAGACCGTAGACACTAAGGAGCTTCCCAAACGAAGCCGTTACTATCAGGGAATGATCGACTTGAACCTGATTGAAAAAGGGGAGCCATACCAAAAACTGAACCGGAGCTATGTTATTTTCATCTGCACCTTTGACCCCTTCGGGGAAGGACTGTACCGCTATACATTTGAAAATCTCTGCAAAGAGCAGAAGGATATTTCCCTGAACGATGAGGCGGTTAAGCTGTTTTTTAACACAACGGGGACAAAGGGAAAAATCACGGAGGAAGCCAGGGCTTTCCTGAAGTATGTCGGTGGTATAGCAAGCGAAGATGCTTACGTAAAAGAGCTTCAGGCAAAGATAGAAGCAGCCAAGCGGAATGAAGAATGGAGGCGGGAGTATATGACGTTGTTAATGCGGGATAAGGAAAATATTGAAAAAGGAATTACGGAGGAAAGAGTACGTATGGTAAAGTCTTTGCTTCAGATGGGTACTGTCCCAGAAAAAAGCATTGCTGTTGCCGCTAAGATGTCTCTTGAAGAGCTACAAC
>DBFBJF010000035.1:0-7398 GCA_048203265.1 Candidatus Merdiplasma sp. | reverse complement strand
ATATCAGCCAGGAGAAACGGTTTCCCACGGGCTGTGAGAGTGTGTCCGCGGTGATGCTTCTGCGCTATCTGGGTTTTTCCCTGTCAGTGGACACGTTTATAGAAAAGTATCTGCAGCGGCAGAATTTTGAGATCAGAGACGGGGAGCTCTGGGGGCCCGACCCCAGAAAGGTATTTTGCGGCAGCCCCTATGATCCGGATGGATTCGGCTGCTATGCTCCGGTGATGGCGAGCGCGCTGGAACAGGCAGCGCAGGGGCGTTTCCGGGCGGTGGATGAGACGGGGACTCCCATGGAGAAACTGCTGACCGGCTATATAGACCGGGGAATGCCGGTTCTGTTCTGGGCTTGCATTGATATGCTTCCGCCCGTCCCCGGACCTTCCTGGCGGCTGTTTGACAGCGGGGAGCGGTTCACCTGGATTTCCAACGAGCACTGCATGCTGCTGGTGGGGTATGACCGGAAGGGATACTATTTTCATGATCCCTACGGCGGCCATGGGCTGGTACATTATTCCGGGAGACTGACCTGGCTAAGGCACCGGGCCCAGTATGAAATGGCAGTGGGGATGAGGCCTCTGTAGGCTGAGAAAGGGATGTTTTTATTTTGTGGGGTATTGATAAAATGGAGGGAAACAGGTATTATAGAATATTATGATTAATTTATGTTAATGATCTGAGGAGACGATGAAATGGATTTGACAAAGATACCGGCCTATGAGCTGGTGACGCGGGAGGAGATCCCGGACGTACAGTCTGTGGGATACCTTTTGAGACATAAAAAAAGCGGTGCCAGAGTGATGGTACTGGAAAACGAAGATGACAATAAGGTGTTTAATATTGCCTTTCGCACCACGCCCACGGACAGCACCGGGGTGGCCCATATCATTGAGCACACGGTGCTGTGCGGGAGCAGAAAATTCCCCTCCAAGGATCCCTTTGTGGAGCTGGTGAAAGGATCCATGAACACCTTTTTAAACGCTATGACCTATCCGGACAAAACCATGTTTCCGGCGGCGAGCTGCAACGACGCGGACTTTGCCAACCTGATGGATGTGTACCTGGATGCGGTGTTCTTCCCTAATATATATAAAAAGGAAGAGATTTTTCGCCAGGAGGGCTGGAACTATCAGATCGAATCTCCGGAGGATGAGCTGGTCTACAACGGGGTGGTCTTCAATGAGATGAAGGGAGCCTTCTCCTCCCCGGAGGATGTGCTGGAGCGGGAGATATTAAATTCCCTGTTTCCGGATAACACCTACCACTGGGAGTCCGGCGGAGACCCGGAGTGTATTCCGAATCTGACTTACGAGGCATTTTTGAATTTCCACAGGAAATATTATCATCCCTCCAACAGCTACATCTACCTGTATGGAAAGATGGACTTTGAGGAGCGGCTGAACTGGATGGACCGGGAGTATCTGAGCCGGTTTGACAAGGCGGAAGTGGATTCTGCCATCTTGCTGCAGAAACCCTTTGAGACGATGGCGCGGGTGAACCGGAAGTACTCCATTGCGTCCGGAGAGCCGGAGGAGGATCACACCTACCTGGCCTACAATGTGGTGGTGGGAACCAGTCTGGACAGCCGGCTGGCCAATGCCTTCGCTGTGCTGGAGTATGCCCTGCTGGAGACTCCCGGAGCGCCTTTAAAGCAGGCGCTGCTGGACGCGGGGATCGGGAAGGACATTATGAGCTCCTACGACTCCGGAACTTATCAGCCGGTGTTCTCTGTCATCGCGAAGAATGCCAACCGCTCCGATGAAGAACGGTTCCTGGATCTGATCCGGGAGGAGCTGGAGCGGATTGCGTCGGAGGGCGTGGATGAAAAGGCCATCCAGGCTGCTATCAACATCATGGAATTCAAATTCCGGGAGGCAGACTACGGTTCCTATCCCAAGGGGCTGATGTACGGGCTGGATGTGTTTGACAGCTGGCTCTACGATGATGACAAGCCCTTTGACTATCTGCGCCAGCTGGATGATTATGCTTTTTTGAAGGAGCAGACCGGCACAGGCTACTACGAGGGGCTGATTCGCACCTACCTGCTGAATAATCCCCATGCCTCCCTGGTAACGGTGGAGCCGGAGCGGGGACTCACGGCCAGGATGGAGCAGGCCACCAGGGAAAAGCTGGCCGCATATAAGGCGTCCCTGACCGCGGAGCAGATCGGTGAGCTGGTGGAAAAGACCCGGGCGCTGAGAACCTTCCAGGAGACCCCCTCCACCAAGGAGGAGCTGGAAGCCATTCCCATGCTGACCAGAGAGGACATGAGAAAGACGGCACTGCCCCTGTCTGTGGAGACGCAGGACTGGGATGGAATGAAGGTGCTGTATCACGATTATGCCACCAACGGCGTGGCCTATATGACGCTGCTCTTTGACGCCTCCATGCTTTCCCAGGAGGAACTGCCCTACCTTGGCATTTTAAAGAGTGTGCTGGGAATGGTGGATACGGAGCATTTCGGGTACGGGGAACTGTACAATGAGATCAATATGAACACGGGTGGAATCACTCCGGGGATCAGCGTGTTCCCCAACGAGGGGAATTCCTCCCTGGTGCGGGGAGCCTTCGGCATTCAGGTGCGCACGCTGGAAGATAAGATCGGATATTCCTTCCGTATGATAGAGGAGATTCTGTTTTCCTCCAATTTGAAGCAGGAAAAGCGGATCCAGGAGATCATCAAAAAGCTGGAGTCCCGAATCTCCGCTCACCTGAACGCGGCGGGCAGCGCCACTGCCGCAGTGCGTTCCATGGCCTATTTTTCCCCGGCGTTTTTGGTAAACGACAGCGTCAGCGGCATTGCCTTTTATGAAGTGGTATCTGATCTGGAGGAGCATTTCCAGGAGAAAAAGGAGATGCTCATGAATCAGATGAAAACGATACTGGAAAAGCTGCTGCGCAGAAACGGAGTGCTGGTCAGCTTTACCGGGAGCAGGGAAGCTCTGGAGCAGATGCGCCCCGCCCTGCTTCATCTGGGAGAACGCCTGGAGCAGGGCGGACAGAAGGAGAGCCAGGACGGGCCTCTTGGTTACTTCCAGGGTCTTTGCGTACAGGTGAGAAACGAGGGCTTCCAGACTCCTGCCAAGGTGCAGTATGTGGCCCGCAGCGGCAATTTCAAGAAGGCGGGGTATGAGTACACGGGAGCTTTGCGGGTGCTGAAAACCATCATGAACTGCGAGTATCTGTGGAACCAGATCCGGATGGTGGGAGGCGCCTACGGGTGCAGCGCCAGCTTCGGCAGAAACGGAGATTCAAACTTTGTCTCCTACCGGGATCCCCATCTTCGCAGGACCAATCAGGTATACGAGGGCGTGCCGGAGTATCTGAGAACCTTTGAGGCCGACGAGCGGGATATGACAAAATACGTCATCGGGACGATCAGTGAGATGGATACGCCCCTGACGCCCGCTGCCCTGGGGCGCCGCTCCATGAATGCCTGCCTGTGCGGACTCACCCTGGAGGAACTGCAGCGGGAGAGAGACCAGGTGCTGAAGGTCAGCGTGGAGGATATTCGGGCCCTGGCACCTCTGATGGAAGCTGTGCTTGAGTCAGGCTGCATCTGCGCGCTGGGCAGTGAGGAAAAGCTGCAGGAGGAGAAGGATTTATTCAAGGAGCTGAAAGAGTTATAAATATGGAAAACGCAAAGTTTAAATCGGGGTTCGCCACTTTGATCGGGCGGCCCAACGTGGGGAAATCCACCCTGATGAATCATTTGATCGGCCAGAAGATTGCCATCACATCCAATAAGCCCCAGACTACCAGGAACCGGATCCAGACAGTCTATACCTGCGATCAGGGACAGATTGTATTTCTGGATACACCGGGAATTCACAAGGCAAAGAATAAACTGGGAGAGTATATGGTGACGGTGGCGGAGCGCACCCTCAGCGAGGTGGATGTGATTCTGTGGCTGGTGGAGCCCTCCACCTTCATTGGCAAGGGGGAGCGCCATATTGTGGAGCAGCTGGAAAAGACCAGAACTCCGGTGATTTTGGTAATGAATAAAATTGATACGGTTCCCAGGGAGGAGCTTCCCCGGTATCTGGAAGCTTACCGGCAAATTTACGATTTTGCTGAGATGATCCCGGTGTCAGCCCTGAAGGGGAAAAATCTGCAGGCGGTGATTGATTCTATTTTCAAGTATCTGCCCTATGGCCCCCAGTTTTACGATGAGGATACGGTGACGGATCAGCCCCAGCGCCAGATTGTGGCGGAGTTGATCCGGGAGAAAGCCCTGCGGTGTCTGGATGAGGAGATACCCCACGGAATCGCGGTGGCTATCGATCAGATGCGGGAGCGCCCGGACGGCCAGATCATGGACATTGACGCTACCATTATCTGTGAACGGGATTCCCACAAGGGAATTATCATCGGGAAGGGCGGAGCCATGCTGCGCCGGATCGGCAGCCAGGCCCGCAGGGAGATCGAGGCCATGCTGGAGATGAAGGTGAATCTTCAGCTGTGGGTGAAGGTGAAAAAGGACTGGCGGGACAGCGATTTTATGATCAAGAATTTTGGCTATAATAAAAAAGAACTGTAAAGAGGGAGCGCCATGAGTCAGGGAATCGAGTTGACCGGGATGATACTGTCAGCGTCTCCCTCCGGGGATTACGACAAGCGGGTGGTGCTGCTGACAAAGGAGCGGGGAAAGATCACCGCCTTCGCCCGGGGGGCCAGACGGCAGGGGAGCACTCTGTTGGCCGCGGCCAGTCCCTTTTCCTTCGGAACATTTACTCTGTATGAGGGACGGACGGCCTATACCCTGGCCTCCGCCGATATTTCCAACTACTTTGAAAAGGTGAAGGAAAATCTGGAGGGGGCCTGCTACGGCTTTTATTTCATGGAGTTTGCGGACTATTATGGACAGGAGAACCTGGATGCGTCCATGATGCTCAATCTTCTCTATGTGTCCTTGCTGGCTCTTGAGCGGGACCAGCTGCCGAATCAGCTGGTCCGGTACGTGTTTGAGATTAAGATGATGGTCATCAACGGGGAGTTCCCCCAGGATGTGATCTATGACGAAACCCTGATGGAGGCCACCCGGTACACGATACAGTATATTGTTCAGGCGCCTTTGCAGAAGCTGTACACCTTTGTGGTGAAGGAGGATGTGCTGGCGCAGCTGGGACGTATGCAGGATGGGATCAGAGGAAAATTGGTGGACCATCGGTTCCGGTCCCTGGATATTCTGGAAAAAATTTGTTGAAAAGATGCGGGTTTAAGGATATAATAAGTTGGATTGTTTTGGTGACTGACCAGAAATGGACGGGTACCGGTTTAGGAGGGACAGCATGAGGACAGGGAAAAGCGGCAGAATGGCCGCCGTTCTGATGTGCGCGCTGATGCTGGGAGGCTGCGGAATCCTGGGAGGGGAGGAAGCCTGGGATCCCCAGGAGACGGCCCTGCAGGTGAGAAAGGACGGTACGGTCACAGAGACGGTGATCGATACGCTGGACCAGAGCTACTACAGCAGCCAGGAACTGGAAAACATGATTAACAGTTCCGTCAGTGAGTACAACCAGACCAAAGGCTCAGACGCAATTACGGTTGACAGCCTGTCAATAGAGAACAATCAGGTAAATTTGACCATGACCTACGCTTCGGCGGAGGATTACGCGGAATATAACAACGTCCGTTTTTATAACGGCTCCATGCTGGGAGCGGAGATGGACGGATATCTGTTTTATAATCAGTTTAAACAGGTGGAGGACGGCACGGTGGTGGCCGAGGGCTTATCCAATGAGGACGCGATCCGGGATAAGTCTTATCAGGTCCTGGTGACGGACACCTCCCATATTGTCCGGGTACCGGGGGATGTGGTGTATGTCAGCGCCAACGGCGCGCCTACTTCCGCCAGGGATGTGGCGCCGGTGGAGGATACGTCCACCCAGACCGAGGGATTGGTGCTGCCGTCCTCCGCAGTGTACGTGGAGGAGGATGCTCCGGTGACGGCACAGGATCTGGAAAAGACATATTTGTATATCATATATGAATTTTGATATTGAGGAGGAACGTTATGGAAAAGACAATGGAAAAAATTGTCGCGCTGGCAAAGGGCAGAGGGTTTGTGTATCCCGGCTCCGAGATCTACGGCGGTCTGGCCAATACCTGGGATTACGGCAATCTGGGTGTTGAGCTGAAAAACAACGTGAAGAAAGCCTGGTGGCAGAAATTTGTGACAGAGAACCCCTACAATGTGGGTGTGGACTGCGCTATCCTGATGAATCCCCAGACCTGGGTGGCTTCCGGCCATCTGGGAGGCTTCTCGGATCCCCTGATGGACTGCCGGGAGTGCCACGAGCGCTTCCGCGCCGATAAGCTGATTGAGGATTACTGTGAGGAGAAGGGCATTACCCTGGAGAAGCCCATCGATGCCTTCAGCCAGGAGGAGATGAAGAATTTTGTGGAGGAACACAACATTCCCTGCCCTTCCTGCGGCAAGCATAATTTCACGGATATCCGTCAGTTCAACCTGATGTTCAAAACCTTCCAGGGTGTGACGGAGGATGCCAAGAACACCGTATATTTAAGACCGGAGACGGCACAGGGAATCTTTGTAAACTTTAAGAACGTGCAGCGGACTTCCAGGAAGAAGGTTCCCTTCGGCATTGGCCAGATCGGAAAATCCTTCCGGAATGAGATTACCCCCGGCAACTTTACCTTCCGTACCAGAGAGTTTGAGCAGATGGAGCTGGAGTTTTTCTGCCAGCCCGGAACGGACCTGGAGTGGTTCCAGTACTGGAGAGAATACTGCATCAACTGGCTGAAATCTCTGGGAATCAAGGATGAGGAGATGCGGGCAAGAGACCATGCTCCCGAGGAGCTTTGCTTCTACAGCAAGGCAACCACGGATATCGAGTTCCTCTTCCCCTTCGGCTGGGGCGAACTGTGGGGCATCGCGGACCGCACAGATTACGATCTGAGCCAGCACCAGAAGGTGTCCGGTGAGGACATGAGCTACTTTGACGATGAGAAGAAGGAAAAGTATATCCCCTACGTGATCGAGCCCTCCCTGGGCGCTGACCGCGTGGTTCTGGCTTTCCTGTGCAGCGCCTACGATGAGGAGGAGCTGGAGGGCGGCGATATGAGAACCGTGCTTCGCTTCCATCCGGCCCTGGCACCGGTGAAGATGGGAATCCTTCCCCTGTCCAAGAAGCTGAACGAGGGGGCCCAGAAGGTATACTCCATTCTTTCCAAGAAATATAACTGTGAGTTTGATGACAGAGGCAATATCGGAAAGCGCTATCGGAGACAGGACGAGATCGGAACGCCGTTCTGCGTGACCTATGACTTCGACTCCGAGACAGACGGCGCGGTAACCGTCCGGGACCGTGACACCATGGCCCAGGAGCGGGTAAAAATAGAAGAACTTCCCGCGTACTTCGCGGATAAGTTTGATTT
>DBFBJF010000034.1:0-6126 GCA_048203265.1 Candidatus Merdiplasma sp. | reverse complement strand
TATTGGAGCAGTGAAATATCATAAATGAAATATTTGCTTTTCTCTTATTCAGAGTGGCGGAGGTACAGAGGACCTGTGAAACCACGGCAACCCCGGTCTGACCGGAAGGTGCCAACCTGAGCGAGTGAACTCGAACAATAAGGGGATTTGATGATTGCATAGTTGAGTCCGCCTTTGTGGCGGACTTTTTTCGTTTCACACCCATGAAACAAAAACGTTACAGGGATCAGATTTCACTGATTCCGGCGTGAAAGTCTCCGGCGGTGAGAAAATTTTCCCGTGCGAGAAGTCTACGAAAGGAAAAGCAAACAGGAAAAAGGAGGGAATGTAGTATGGAAAAAATGTTATTCACTTCTGAGTCTGTGACAGAGGGCCATCCCGATAAAATGTGCGATCAGATTTCTGACGCCATTTTGGACGCGCTGCTGGAGCGGGATCCCATGAGCCGTGTGGCCTGCGAGACAGCCACCACTACAGGAATGGTGCTGGTGATGGGAGAGATTACAACAAAAGCGTATGTGGACATTCAGAAGATTGTCCGGGACACCATCCGGGAGATCGGCTACACCAGAGGAAAGTATGGGTTTGACGCCGATACCTGCGGCGTGATCACAGCTATCGATGAGCAGTCCACAGACATTGCCATGGGCGTGGACAGAGCCTTGGAGGCAAAGGAAAACCAGATGAGCGAGGATGAGATCGAGGCCATCGGCGCCGGAGACCAGGGTATGATGTTCGGATACGCCACCAATGAGACCGATGAGTATATGCCCTGCGCCATCTCCATGGCCCACAAGCTGGCCCGTCAGCTCACCAAGGTGAGAAAGGACGGAACCCTGAAATATCTGCGTCCTGATGGAAAGACCCAGGTGACGGTGGAGTACGATGACGGAAAGCCGGTGCGGTTTGACGCGGTGGTGCTCTCCACTCAGCATGACCCGGATGTGACCCAGGAGCAGATCCACAAGGATATTAAAAAGTATGTGTTTGACGAGATTCTTCCCAAGGATATGGTGGACGAGAACACCAAGTTTTTCATCAATCCCACAGGAAGATTTGTGATCGGAGGTCCCCACGGTGACAGCGGCCTGACCGGGCGCAAGATTATTGTGGACAGCTACGGCGGATACGCCAGACACGGCGGCGGAGCCTTCTCCGGAAAGGACTGCACTAAGGTGGACCGCTCCGCGGCTTACGCAGCCCGCTATGTGGCGAAAAACATTGTGGCCGCGGGACTGGCGGATAAGTGTGAGATTCAGCTCTCCTACGCCATCGGCGTGGCCAGACCCACTTCCATCATGGTGGACACCTTTGGCACCGGAAAGCTCTCCGATGACAAGCTGACAGAAATTGTCCGCACCCATTTTGACCTCCGTCCGGCAGGTATTATTCGGATGTTGGATCTTCGCCGTCCCATCTACAAACAGACGGCAGCCTACGGCCATTTTGGCCGCAATGATCTGGATCTGCCCTGGGAGAAGCTGGACAAAGTGGAGGAACTGAAAAAGTATCGGTAAGAGACAGTCCGGGACTGCCGCAGGAAGCTGCGGCGGTCCTTTTTTACTATTCACAGCTACTCCGCCCGCGAATAGCAACATTTTAATAGAAAATTTAGAAGTGTCGTCCTTTCTTTAGATGCCAAAGCTATTTCGGTGTGATATACTATAGGAAAGTTCTGGACTTTCCGAGCTTGAAACAGCTAATTAGAAGGGACAATGGAACATGAAGTTAAAGACAAGGCTTACCATCGCTTTCTGCGCGGTGATCCTGGTTCCGATTGTGCTGTGCGGGGCTGCCATGTTTGGCTTCAGCCAGTATCAGATTAAGGCCATCGAGAGAACATACGATATTGATTTCAGCATAGATACCTTTTCCAGCTCCGTTCAGATTATCAGCCAGTCCACAGAAAAGGTTCGTGAGGAACTGCAGAAAAAAGCAGACACAGATCCGGACGGTTTTCTGAATTTCTCCTATTTGCAGAGCATAAACGATGAATTGAGTGACAAGTATTCCTATCTGTTGATTCGAAAGGATGGGGAGATTTACTATCAGGGGACCAGCGATGATCTCACGGCTCTTTTGGATGATCTTCCCAACTATGGGGAGGGGGATTCTTCCGAGGGAAGTTTTTATGTGGGAAAAGATGTGAGATCACTGATTAAGCAGGTGGATATTGCCTTCACGGATGGATCCACGGGGAGCGCGTTTATCATCACATCGGCGTCGGCAGTGATCCCGGAGATGCGCATGCTGATCGTGGAAATGCTGATTGCCATTGTGCTGATACTGTTTTTTACGGCTGCTTTGATGGCGGTTTGGATCTATACGGGAATCAACCGGCCGCTGAACAAGCTGAAGGAGGCCACCAACCGGATTAAGGAGGGGGACCTGGATTTTACCCTGGAGCCCGAGGGGGACGGGGAGATCAGCAATCTGTGCCGGGACTTTGAATCCATGCGGCAGCGTCTGAAGGAATCCGAGGAGGAGAAGGAAAAATACGATAAGGAAAACAGGGAACTGATCAGCAATATCTCCCACGACCTGAAGACTCCCATCACTACGGTGAAGGGATATGTGGAGGGGATTATGGACGGCGTGGCGGATACACCGGAGAAGATGGACCGCTACATCAAAACCATATACAATAAGGCCAACGATATGGACCGGCTCATCAATGAGCTTACTTTTTATTCCAAGATTGATACCAACCGTATTCCGTATACCTTCAACAAAATTAATGTGGCGGAATACTTTGAGGACTGCGCGGAGGAAGTGTGCCTGGATCTGGAGGAGAGGGGAATTACCTTTACCTATGAAAATAAAGTGGACAGGAACACGGTGATCATCGCTGACGCAGAGCAGATGAAGCGGGTAATCAACAACATTATCGGAAATTCGGTGAAATATATCGATAAGCCCAAGGGAAAGATTGAACTGCGCATTAAGGACGCGGGTGACTTCATACAGGTGGAGCTGGAAGATAACGGAAAGGGCATTGCGGCCAAGGATCTGCCCAGCATCTTTGATCGGTTCTACCGCACGGACGCCTCCCGCAATTCCGCCCAGGGCGGCAGCGGAATCGGTCTGTCCATTGTGAGAAAAATTATTGAGGACCATGGAGGAAAAATCTGGGCCAGCAGCAAGCTGGGAAGAGGAACCACCATGTGCTTTGTGATCAGAAAATACCAGGAGGTGCCGGCATGAGCAAAATTTTAATCATCGAGGATGAGGTCAGCATTGCGGATCTGGAGAGAGACTATCTGGAGCTGAGCGGCTTTGAGGTGGAGATTGAAAATGATGGGGAAAAGGGCCTGGAGCGGGCCATGAACGAGGAGTTTAATCTTCTGATTCTGGATCTGATGCTGCCCGGTGTCAGCGGGTTTGACATCTGCAAACAGGTGCGGGAAGAAAAAAATGTGCCCATTATCATGGTCTCGGCCAAGAAGGATGACATTGACAAGATCCGAGGATTGGGTCTGGGCGCGGACGATTATATGACCAAGCCCTTCAGCCCCAGCGAGCTGGTGGCCCGGGTGAAGGCCCATCTGGCCCGGTACGACCGGCTGGTGAATATGAGCATTCACGCCAATGACATTATTGAGATTCGGGGACTGAAGATTGACAAGACAGCCCGGAGGGTCTGGGTGGACGGAACGGAGAAAGCTTTTACCACCAAGGAATTCGACCTGCTCACCTTCCTGGCCCAGAATCCAAACCACGTGTTTACCAAGGATGAACTGTTCAAGGAAATTTGGGATATGGAGTCCATCGGGGACATCGCCACTGTGACGGTTCATATTAAGAAGATCCGGGAAAAAATTGAGAAAAATTCGGCCAAACCTCAGTATATCGAGACCATCTGGGGAGTGGGCTACCGGTTTAAGATGTAGCGGAGGATGATGACGGTGGAGATCATATACGAAGACGGTTGGATTCTGGTCTGCTATAAGGAAGCCGGGCTTCCGGTGGAGAGCGGTCGGATCGGAACCATGGATCTGGTGAACATCCTGAAAAACAGGCTCCATGAGAAAAACGGCGGGAATCGGGAACCCTATCTTGGGGTGGTTCACCGCCTGGATCAGCCGGTGGAGGGGCTGTTGGTCTTTGCCAAGAACAGGAAGGCTGCGGGCGCTCTGAGCGCGCAGGTGCAGGATGATCGGATGAAAAAAATTTACCGGGCTGTGGTGCGCCCTGTCCGAAGCGATATACCCCGGCAGGGCGTGCTGGAAAACTGGCTGCTCCAGGACCGGAAAACCAACAGCTCCAGGATCGTGCCGGAAAAAACGCCGGGGGCAAAGAAGGCCAGGCTGGAATATGAGATTTTGAGCCGGACCGGGCAGGCAGCTTTGGCCCAGATCTATCTGTTTACCGGAAGGCACCATCAGATTCGGGTGCAGATGGCGGGGGCAGGTATGCCGCTGGCGGGTGACAGAAAATACGGTTCGTCCGGAGAACATGGGGCGGAAGGAAACAGGGAGGATGATTGGAAAAACGGACAAAAAATCAGAGAGATTCCCTTTCCGGCCCTGTGCGCCAGCTCCCTGACTCTGGTTCATCCCTCCTCGGGAAAAAGCATGGAATTTCACTGCCAGCCCCGAGGCGAGGCGTTTTCGTGGTTTCCGGCCTGACGGGGCGGCAGATATTGACAGCATAGTTTCGGTCAGATCAGGCATACTAAGGCATCATACTACAGAGGAGATGCAGGCGTATGTCGGAGAGAAAGAGAGTAATCATCATATTGGGAGTGACATTGGCAGTGTATTTGGGAATCCGGTTTCTGCTGCCCTATGTCATTCCCTTTTTGATTGCCTGGGTTCTGGTAAAGCTTCTGAATCCCGTGGTTTCCGCCGTGCGCCGCCGCATTCCCCTGAAAAAAGAGCTGCTGGCGGGAATGATACTGACTGTACTCTTTTTGCTGGCCGGAGTGGCCCTTTACTATCTGGCGGGGGCTCTGATGGATCAGATCAGCCGCCTGGTCACCCGATTTGACTATTACTACGGCTGCGTGTGCAGCTTTGTGGATGACTGCTGCGGTATGCTGGAGCACAGGCTGGGCCTGCAGGACGGAAGGATCAGCAGCGTGGTGGAGCGTCAGATGGAGCAGGCTGTGACGCGGATTGAGGGGAAGATGGCTCCCGATCTTTTGAACCACTCTTTTCAGTATCTGATGAAGCTGGTAAACGGCGCAGGATTTGTGTTTATTATTTTTATTGCGGCCATCCTGCTGATGCGGGATTACGAGGGACTTAAGGAAAAACTGGAAAAGTACCGCCTGTATCAGGGAGTGAGGCGGATCAGCGGAAGAATCTGTGCCACAGGGGGATCTTATCTGAAATCCCAGCTCACCATCATGGGGATCATCACGGTGATGTGCGTGACGGGCCTGTATCTTCTGGGGAATTCCTATGCTCTGGTGCTCGGGATTGTGATTGGGATTCTGGATGCCCTGCCCTTTCTGGGGACGGGAACCATTTTACTGCCCTGGGCGGTGGTTCTGCTGATTCGGGGCGAGTACTGGCTGGCTCTGGGGTATGGAGTGCTGTTTCTTGTGACCAACACAGCCAGGGAACTGCTGGAACCAAGGCTGATCGGAAAGCGGATCGGAATTTATCCCTTTGTGATGGCCCTGTCTGTCTATGTGGGACTCTGCCTGTTCGGCCCCACAGGGGTGTTCACCGGCCCGGTGGGGTTGGTGCTGATTATGGAAATCTGCCGGGAAATCATGGGAGGGAGGGAAGCGGAAGTTCCAAGGAAGCGCTGAGGAAGTCGGCGTTTCCCTAAAATGAGTCTTTCTTTCTGCGGCGAAAGATGATAAAATATGGAATACGGTTAGGAGCGAAGGTTTTTATGCAGTCAAAGAAGGACGTAAAGCTTTTGCTGGCACAAAGCTTTAAGGAACTGGTTTTGGAAAAACCGGTGGAGAAAATTACAATCAAAGAGATTACGGACCGGGCGGGCGTGATCCGGGTGACCTTCTACAATCATTTTCAGGACAAATATGAGCTGTTGGAATGGATTTGCAGGGAGGAGCTGGTGAACCCTGTTCGTCTGCTTCTGTGGAATGGGATGGAGAAGGAGGCTCTGATTTTCATTTTTTCCGGTATTTTAAATAACAAAGAGTTCTAC
>DBFBJF010000033.1:0-9801 GCA_048203265.1 Candidatus Merdiplasma sp. | reverse complement strand
CAGCCACCCAGGCCGCATGCGTATTCGTCGTCTCTTCGAGGCTTCAGTCCCGCTCCTTACGGAGCTAGGACTGCTTATGTGGGCGGGAAAGGGGTACGGTTTGTATTATTCCAAACCGGTCTGAAGTGGCCATTCCAGGACATCTCCAAGGTCGGCTTCTCCTAAAGAATGAGGAGCGGCTGCCTCCAGAGGGATTCCCAGGGCAAGAATTCCCACAATGCGGAAGCGCTCGGAGGCGGACAGAATTTCCCGCACTGCCACTTCCGCATCCTTTCCGGAGGCGGTGGCGCGCAGATGAATCTGGCACCAGCAGCTTCCCACCTCCAGACTGGCCGCCATCAGATTCATATAGGCCAGAGCGATGGAGGAGTCCTCAATCCAGGTATCCGCTTTCTCACTGTCCGCCAGAACCGCGATGGCGGCATTGCATTCGGTCAGCATGGCGCCGCCTGTCTTTTTTACCCCCGACAGCTTTTCCAGCGTGTTTCTGTCCCGGATCAACACCAGGCGGCAGGGCCGCAGATTTCTGCTGGACGGGGCCAGAAGTCCGGCCTGTAAAATCTGCTCCAGTTTTTTGACGGGAATATCCTCGTTTTTGTATTTCCTGATACTGCGTCTATGAAGTATCGCATCCATCAATTCCATGTGGTTTTCCTCCTGAGTTTTAGTTTTTACTGTAACATAGAGAATTATTATTTGGAGGTATATCACTCCCCCAGATCCAGCAGAAAGAAATCGGATTCCGCATAAGGATGACTGAAACGGACGGGAAGATCTTTTTCCGCGATCTGCCGGAAGCCTGCTTTTTCGTAGAATTTATGCGCTCTGACCGTGTTATGAGGGGTGTCCAGCAGAATGGTGCGAAACCCATGCTCTTTGGCAAAGGACAGCAGAACACGGTAGAGTTTTTGCCCGGTGTGGCAGGGATCGCCCTGGTATGCCTCATAGACGAAAAACTTTTTCAGGACGGCAATTCCGCTGCCGCAGGGCATGAGGCCGATGGAGCCGATTAAGTTCTGGCCGTCCTTTGCGATCCAAAAATTTCCGCCCTGACGGATGTACGCTCCCTCAATGTCCAGCAGATCAGGCTGGTCATCCACTGTGACAAGAGGACGGGTTCCATCATTTTGAAAATGTAAAACCAGGTCAATGACATCCTGAGTATATTCTTTTGTAAACGGACAAATTGAAATCATAGCAGTTCTCTCCTTTGCTATGGCGCGGTGAGATCCTTTTTTCTAATCTTATGAGATTTTCCGGCCTATTTATGGAGTTATCCTACCACGATCAGGCAGGAAAAGCAAATGAAATAAGTCGCATATAGAATAAGATAAATATCATAAAAAATGTAGACAAATTCAAAGCGCTGTGATAGGATTAGAACAGGGAGAGACGTTGGTGCGTCGATATGAATAACATATTAGGAAGACAGATTATTTATGGAGGGAAACTGGCATCTTACGATGCTGCATGCAAGCGACTGCTTTCAAATAGAGTGATTCTTGCCTGGATATTGAAAAGCTGTCTGAAAGAATACAGGGCATGCGAGATCTCAGAGATTGCGGAGCGCTATCTGGAAGAGGAATTTCAGATTGCAACAACGGGAGAATTGGAACAGGAGGTAAGGGATATGTGTAATTTGAGTGAGGGCGTACTGGAGCAGGGAATAGAAATCGGATTAGAGCAGGGAAAGATAGAAGGAAAGAGAGAAGGAATAATCAATGGAATTGTTATGTCCCTCAAAAATCTGATGGAAAGTATGAACTGGTCAGCCGGGCAGGCCATGGATGCGCTGAAAATTCCAAAGGAGGAGCGGGAGAGATACGGAAGGCTGCTGAGATAGCTGCCGCATCAGGTGCTGGCTGTGTACATACGCTCCGGCATCCCATCCGTATCAAGCACCATAGTGAGAAATTCCCAGCCGCATTTCTCATAGAAATCGGTATGATCAGTCACCAGATAAAGGCGGGAAAAGCCGAGACAGGCGGCTTCTTTTCGGATCAGGTTCAGGAGATATTTGGCAATGCCGCGGTTCCGCCAGGGCTCCTCCACAAAGAGGGCGCAGAGATTGGGGGTCAAATCCGGCCGGTTATGGAAATCGTTGGAGATGAGGCCGGCCCCGGCAATGATCTCATGATGTTTATCTAAGATCACATACCACTGGGGGATCCCCAGGTAAGAGGAGAGATTGTGGGCGGCAGAAGCTTCAGGATTTTCGGCGGAGGGGAATTCCCTCCCATTCCGGACACAGACCTCCATACTCTCCAGATAAGCTTCCATGGGAACGTCCCATTTGCCGGAAAACCAGGCAGCGGAGGGCCGGACTAGCTCCGGCGCCTCGCGTATCTTTTCTAATTTCAGCCCGGGATCAATTTGCTTCAGATCATACCATTCCAGCGCAAGTCTTTTCGTCTCTTTTACAAAGGCATCTTTGTTGTCACAGTATCCGTCAATATCCAAGGGATATTTTTCAGTAAGCTGCTTTTTCAGGGCTGCGTACTTGTCTGCCAGATTAGAACAGGCTTGCTGGTAGAGGGCCTCCCAACGGGACTGATAGGGAACGACAGTGATATGCTGCATAGATGACTCCTTATATTTATGTTCTGTTGTGTGATGTTTATGGGGAAGGAACAGCGGGGGAGAGATCCAGCTGCATAAATACGGCAGTGCTGGCCGGGTTGTCATTGTAACGGTCAATGTACCGGAACCCCAGGCTTTCATAGAGTCTGATGGCACTGCGCATAAATGGAAAGGTATCCAGCCGTATGTGGAGATAGCCGATCTGCCTGGCATCGGCAATGAGCCGTTGGGCCAGACATCGTCCGATGTGCTGCCCCCGGTATTCCGGTTTCACATAGAGACGCTTCATCTCGCAGAACTGCGCATCATTCCTGGCCAGCCCGCCGCAGCCCACCGGAAGTCCATGATCCAGGGCCAGGTAAAGCCGGCCATAGGGCTCTCCGTATTTTTTCTCCAGACAGGACAACTCCTCCTCGTAATGCTGGGCAACCAGACAGGCGCCAACTTCCGCGTCCTGTCGGGAAATCACCGCCGTATATTCCTGGAATAAATGTTGGATGTCCTGTTGTCTATGGCAGGCTAACACCAGTTCCATGGATATTCCTCCTTATGCCATGTCATAAATGAAGCAGGTTCAACAGAAGGAACCAGGCCAGGCCGTAGTAAGAGATGGCCGCCACCAAGTCGTTCATGGTGGTGATCAGGGGGCCGGACGCCACTGCCGGGTCGATACCCAGCTTTTTGAACAGCATGGGGACGGTGGTTCCCGCCAGACTGGAAAGGGCCATGGAAATCAACAGGGCAATGCCGATGCAGGCTGAGATCGCAAAGGCATGAGGCCGGAATTCGATTTTAAACAGATAGATGTAAAGGCCAATTACCACAAAAGAGGCGGCGCCCAGAATCACTCCGTTTAAAATTCCCAGTTTACTCTCCTTAAAGACAAGCTGAAGCTTCTGCTTTCCGGTGAGCTGCTCATCCATCAGCACACGGATTGTAACAGCCAGGGACTGGGTTCCCACATTACCGGCCATATCCAGAACCAGAGACTGAAAACTGACCAGAATGGTGAGCTGGGCCACCACGCTCTCAAACAGACCCACCACGCTGGAAACCACCATTCCCAGGCCCAGCAGGACAATCAGCCAGGGCAGCCGCTTCTGAATACTCTTCTTTGTGGGTTCCTGCAGATCCTCCTCCGCGGACAAACCGGCCAGCTTCGCGTAATCATCTCCCAAAGCCTCGTCCACCAGTTCTACAATGTCCTGGGAGGTAATCACGCCGATGAGCCGGTTATTGTTATCCAGAACGGGGATGGAATCCTCCGAGTATTCTTTCATCCGTTCAATACAATCTTCCACCTGCTCCTGAGCGTACACATAGGGGTAGGAGGTGGCCACAATATCTTCCAGGCTGGAAGTTTCACGGGCGATGATCAGGTCTTTCAGGTCAATGGCTCCGTAAAAGGTCTGATCGTCGTCGGTGACGTAGATGGTTGAAACATTGTCGTGCTCCGCGGCCTGATCCACCAGATCGTGCATGGCCTCTTTGATGGTCCGCCCGATTTTGATGTGGATGTAGTTGGTGCTCATCCGGCTTCCGATCTCGTCATCATCAAAGGAACCGATCAGGGCCACGGCCCGCTTCGTATCATCGTCCATCAAATCAATGAGGGTAGTGCGCTCTGAGCGCGGCAGCTGCTTCAGGTAATCCGCTGCGGTGTCTGCCTCCAGATGAGACAGAATCTCAGATTGTTTGCGCACGTTCAGTTCGCCAAAGTACTGTCCGAAATTGTCGGTGTACTCCAGTACGTCTGAGAGCGTCTGCGTATCCAGAATGTGATACAGGCGGATCCGCTCCTCCTTTGTCAGAATATCCAGAGCTGCGGCAATATCATTTTCGTGATAATTTGACACCTTATCACGCAGCAGCCTGGGGGAAATCCCGCTCCGAATCAGTGATACCAGTTCCTGCTGATAATCCGGGTGCTGGATCGTGGTTGTTTCTTCCATGGTGGTATTGTCTTTTCTGTCCATGGCGCAAATCTCCTTTCTCCAGAAATTTCAGAATGCCGCCGGCATTCCTATACGGTGCAGTCAACGTCTGATGTCTTTGGAGGATACAGGCAGTTGCTTCTGTTCACAGACGGGAAAATGGGCATAAAAAACCCATTGCCGTGATCCCATACAGGAACTGCATCCTCTGTAACAAGTATGTCCGGAAAAAGGGCAATGGTACACAATATTGTATAATTTTAAGTAGAAAGATTATACCGACAGCCGGGATAGGGACAGAATCAATGGGTCCGCATCCTGACTGTTATTGTCTGCCATGCCCAAACTTCGTCCATAACTACTACAGCCGTCCATAATCTCACCTCTCTTTAATCAAAAATTCTCGTCTATAATATAGCGCAAATTTTCGGGGAAGTCAACCGATTGGCGGGAGGATGGGGAAAAAATTAGAACGGTTAAATTAGGGCGGGTTACTATTCACAGCCACCCCACCCCCATGAGACGCTCCGTTAGGATAATAGCAGGAAGCTGTCCGGTCCGGCGGCCGGAAAACTGAAGGCGAAGGCTCCCCGGGCATTGACGGGCCGGTGATCCCCTCTTATAATACAGAGGGGATACAGATAGGAGGAAACAAACAAGATGAAGAGGCAAAACGTAAGGATGTCTCTGTTTTTGACCTTTCTGAAAATCGGGGCCTTTACCTTCGGGGGCGGTTACGCCATGATCCCGCTGATTCAGAGAGAGGTGGTGGAAAGGAAAAGCTGGATTTCCCAGGAGGATATTCTGGATATTGTGGCCATCGCGGAATCCACACCCGGTCCCATCGCCATTAATTCTGCCACCTTTGTGGGTTACCGGGTGGGAGGCTTCTGGGGAGCCGCCTTTGCCACGCTGGGGGTGGTGCTGCCCTCTTTTCTGATTATTTTGGCCATTTCCTATGTGCTGCGCCAGTTTCAGGAATTCCGGCCGGTGCAGTATGCCTTCCGGGGGATTCGGGCCGGCGTGCTGGCTCTGATTATCCGGGCCCTGGTTTCCATGTACCGCCAGTGCCCCAAGGATCCGGTGTCCTACGTGCTGATGGGGGCCGCCTTTGCCTGCGTGGCATTGTTTCAGGTAAACGCCATGGCGGTGATTGTGGGCTGCGCGGCGGTGGGACTGATTTTCGCCATGAGAGCGGGAAGGGAGGAGCCATGATTTATCTGCTGCTTTTTTTCACCTTCCTGAAAATCGGCGCCTTTACGTTCGGAGGGGGATACGCCATGCTGCCTCTGGTACAGGGAGAGGTGGCCAGCCATGGCTGGATGACGGTGGAGGAGCTGGTAAATTTTATCGCGGTCAGCGAGAGCACGCCGGGGCCCTTTGCAGTGAATGTGTCCACCTATGTGGGGGCGGAGACCGGCGGCATATTCGGCGCCTTCTGCGCCACGCTGGGAGTGATCCTGCCATCCTTTGTCATCATTCTGATTGTGGCAAAATGCTTTGAGCGTTTCCAGAAGAGCCGGGTAATCAAGGGATGCATGGCGGGGCTAAAGCCTGCGGTGATCGGCATGATTGGGGCGGCAGTGGTTTCCACAGGCCAGACGGTATTTTTCCCGGACGGTTTTTCCCTGGGAGTGATGACAGGCAGCGCCTTTCTTAGCTCCGCGCTGATTTTTCTGGCGATGCTGATATTGTCCGCGAAAAAGGTTCATCCCATTGCCATTATCGCGCTGTCGGCTCTGTTGGGCATTGGGGCGGGTTACCTGGTATAACCGGGACGGGGCAGGGATGAGCGCTGCTATGCACAGTCCAAGGACGTTGCTTCACAGACGCCCCGGCTGCATGAGTGTTTCCCCGGCTTTCCGGCCCGGACAGAGCGCCGGATCGCCAGGAAACCCCCATCGTCCCTGTAGTCGGGCAGGCCGCCCGCGCCGAAGGATTCGAAGATCAGGGCGTTGAACCGGTCAAACAGCGCGTCCAGAAGTTCGCCGCTGGTGCCGGGGATCAGCTTGTAGAGAAATACCCGGGGATTCATGGTGTCATAGAAGACGGCGGGGCCGGGGACGGCCGGCTTGTCGTCAATATAAAAAACAATACAATTTTTCTGTATGACAGCGATCTGAGGATAATTGATGCTGGAAAAGGCATCATAGCTCTTGGACCGCTCTTTTTTTGCCCGGGTGCCTCCGGCGGCAAGAAATAAACTCTTCTGATACTCCTTGGAACTTCAGTGTAAATATGGTAAAATAATGCCAGGGATTGACCGCCGGGTATGCTGCCTGCATTGCCCATGGCCGAGATGGACACGGGAGAGGATACGAGGTGGCGGCCTTAGCGAGGAAAACAGGAGGACGCAGGAATGAAGCAGGAAAATATATGGAAATCATACACAGAACAGCAGTGCCGGGAGCTGGAAGCCCTGGCCCAAAGATACAAAGCCTTTTTGGATCATGGAAAGACGGAGCGGGAGTGTGTGAAGGAGGCGGTGAGCCTGGCGAAGGCCGCCGGCTATGAAGATTTGCAGGATGTGATCCGGGAGAGGAGAACCCTGAAGGCCGGGGATAAGGTCTATGCGGTGTGCATGGACAAAGCGGTGGCCCTGTATCTGATCGGCAGCCGGCCCATGAAGGAGGGAATGCGGATTCTGGGAGCTCACATCGATTCTCCCCGCCTGGATGTGAAGCAGAATCCTCTGTACGAGGATACCGAGATGGTATATCTGGATACCCATTACTATGGCGGCGTGAAGAAATATCAGTGGGTGACCATCCCACTGGCGATCCACGGTGTGGTGGCGAAGAAGGACGGCACAGTGACGGAGGTGTGCATCGGAGAGGATGAGGAAGATCCCATCTTCTGCGTGACAGATTTGCTGATTCATCTGGCAGGACAGCAGATGGAGAAGAAAGCCCGGGTGGTGATTGAGGGCGAGAATCTGGATCTGCTGGTGGGCAGCCGTCCCCTGGCAGCCGCCGACGGGGAAGATCAGGCAGAGACCGGGAATGCCGGGGCAGAAAAAGAGGATGAGGACAAGAAAGCCGCCGAGAAGGAGGCAGTGAAGGCCGGCATCCTGAACATTCTGAAGGAGCGTTACGGGATGGAGGAGGAGGACTTCCTCTCCGCGGAGCTGGAGATTGTCCCGGCGGGACGGGCCAGAGACTGCGGACTGGACCGGAGCATGGTGGCCGCTTACGGCCAGGATGACCGGGTGTGCGGTTATACCTCCCTGGAGGCCCTTCTGGACACGGAGGCACAGCCCCTCACCTGCTGCTGCCTGCTGGTGGACAAGGAGGAGATCGGAAGCGTGGGAGCCACAGGAATGCAGTCCCGCTTCTTTGAGAATACCACGGCGGAGCTGATGGACCGCATGGGCCAGTACAGTGAGCTGGATCTGCGCAGATGCCTGACCAATTCCAAAATGCTCTCCTCCGATGTGAGCGCAGCCTATGATCCCCTCTATGCGTCCGCCTTTGAGAAGCGCAATGCGGCGTATTTCGGAAGAGGGCTGGTGTTCAACAAGTATACGGGATCGGCAGGAAAATCCCGCTCCAACGATGCCAACGCAGAGTACCTTGGCTGGATCCGGGCTGCCATGGAGAGGGGCCAGGTGGCCTTCCAGACAGCGGAGCTGGGCAAGGTGGATGTGGGAGGCGGCGGAACCATCGCCTACATTTCCGCCCTCTACGGAATGGAAGTGGTGGACAGCGGCGTGGCGGTGCTGAACATGCACGCGCCCATGGAGATCACCAGCAAAGCGGATATCTACGAGGCCAAGAAAGGGTATCAGGCATTTCTGAGAGGCTAGGAGTCCGGGAAAACAGGGACAGTAGCAGAAAATGGCCAACGGCCGGGAACAGAGGAGCCGGCTGGAGCGGGGGGCAAAAAAGCGTATCCGGCCGGCGTTTGACACCATGGGGGAAAGAGAGGGAAAACTATGAAAAGAGAGAAGGTAAAAGCAGGGAAGACAGAGGAACCCGCCGGCGGGCAACCGGCCCAGGCGGACAATATGGATCAGAATCCCGGGGACAGGCCGAAGATTCGGATGCAGTACCGGAAGGACCAGAAGGGAAATGACTTATCGATTCTGGGATACGGCTGCATGAGGTTTACCAAGAAATACGGAAAGATTGTGTTTGACAAGGCGGAGCGGGAAGTGATGCTGGCCGTTCGCCGCGGCGTCAACTATTTTGACACTGCCTACATCTATCCGGGCAGTGAGGAGTGTCTGGGAAAGATCCTGGAAAAAAACGGATGCCGGCAGCAGGTGCATATTGCCACCAAGCTGCCCCACTACCTGATCAAATCCAGGGAGGGGCTGGAGAAATGCTTCCAGACCCAGTTAAAGCGGCTTCGGACGGATTACATCGATTACTATCTGATGCACATGCTCACGGACACCGCCACCTGGGACAGGCTGAAAGCCCTTGGCATCGAGGAGTGGATTCAGGAGAAGCTGGATTCCGGACAGATTCGAAACATCGGCTTTTCTTACCACGGAAATACCGCCATGTTCCAGAAGCTGGTGGATGCTTACCCCTGGAATTTCTGCCAGATACAGTATAATTATATGGATGAGAATACCCAGGCGGGCAGAGAGGGGCTGCTGTACGCAGCCGCCAAGGGCCTTCCGGTGATAATCATGGAGCCTCTGAGGGGAGGCCGTCTGGTGAAGCTTCTGCCCCAGGAGGCGAAGGAGCTGATTGAACAGAGCGGTCAGACACCGGCCCGCCTGGCGTTGAACTGGCTGTGGGATCAGCCCCAGGTGACGGTGGTGCTCTCAGGCATGAGCTCCCGGCAGATGGTGAAGGAGAATGTGATCGCTGCCGGGCGGGCCAGAGTGGGGATGATGAGCCAGGAGGAGTTTGACCTGATTGACCGGGTGAAAGCAGCCATCAATGCCAAGGTGAAGATTGGCTGCACCGGCTGCGGATACTGTATGCCCTGTCCCCAGGAGATTGATATTCCGGCCTGCTTCCGCAGCTACAACATGCGTTTTACGGAGAGCAAGTTTAACGGGATGCGGGAGTACTTCATGTGCACGGCCATGAAAAAGAAACCGGCCAACGCCTCCCTGTGCGTGGGCTGCGGCAGGTGCGAAAAACACTGTCCCCAGGCGCTGCCCATCCGGGATAACCTGGAACTGGTGGTGAAGGAGCTGGAGACGCCGGTGTATAAAGCGGCCTGTCAGGTGAAGCATTTCATCCGGCTGTAAGAGAGGAAGGACTGGCCGGGATTGACCGGGGGTTTGTGAAATGCTTTTGCAGCGTTTCCCTGAGGAAATATAAAA
>DBFBJF010000032.1:0-2578 GCA_048203265.1 Candidatus Merdiplasma sp. | reverse complement strand
CTTCATTTTTCCGCTCATATACCCTATATTTGAGTTACGAAAACGTTCTAGTTGTTTTGAGAAGTACAGAGGAAAGGATAAAAGAAATAATCAGGTAGCTTTATGGTTTCTATGAAAGAAATTGCAAAATGCTGTCACGTTTCTGTAGCCACAGTAAGCAAAGCCCTAAATGGCTATCCGGATATTGGAGAAGAAACGCGAAGCTATATCACAAAAATGGCGGATGAAATGGGATATCTTCCTAATTCCTCCGCCCGGGCGCTGAAACTGAAACGCAGCTATAACCTTGGAGTACTGTTTTTTGATGAGGCCATGAGCGGCCTGACCCATGACTACTTCAATCATGTGCTCGACAGTTTCAAAAATACCGCCGAAGAGAAAGGTTACGACATTACCTTTACAAGCGGGAAGGTGTCCGGCCAGAAAATGAGTTACTACGATCACTGCCGCTACCGCGGCGTAGACGGTGTAGTGATGGCCTGTGTGAATTTCTATTCCGAGATGGCCCAGGAACTGATCCGGTCCGACATTCCCCTGGTCACCATCGACCATGTCTTTGATGGCAGAATTGCGGTGGTCTCCAACAATATTCAGGGAATGGAACAGTTGGTTTCCTATGTATTTCAAAAAGGACATCGCAAAATAGCCTACATACATGGCGATGATACCGCTGTCACCAAAAACAGACTGGGCAGTTTTTACCGTACACTGCAAAGCTTCGGTATCGAGATACCGGATACCTATATCAGGCAGGCGCCATACCGCAATGCGGACATGGCCGCCGTCAGGACCGCCGAACTGCTGTCCCTGGACGACCCGCCCACCTGTATTTTATATCCGGACGACTATGCCGCTATCGGAGGGATTAATGAAATCAGAGAAAGGGGGCTTCGAATACCGGATGACATCTCCATTGTGGGATACGATGGTTCCAATATTGCCAAAATCCTGGAACCAAAACTGACTACTCTGTGCCAGGATACCGAAACCATCGGAAAACTTGCAGCCGAAAAACTTATCGAGCTAATTGAACATCCCAAAACGGCTCTGATCAGACAGTATGCCATAGACGGCACCCTGTTTCAGGGCGGATCTGTAAAAGAACTGGAGCATACATAATATGCACATAAAAAATCATAATCAGGAGGGAATCACATGAACAAAAAATTACTGAGCATTCTGTTAGCATCTTCTATGGCCGCCGGCATGGCAGTGCCCGTGATGGCGGAGGAGGCCGCCGAGGAAGGAAAAGTTTTAAACATCTACTGCTGGAACGAGGAGTTTAAGAGCCGCCTTACCGATCATTATCCCGGATATGAGGAGGTGGACGGAACCACCGGTACCATTGGGGATGTGACTGTAAAATGGAATATTACTCCCAGTGATGACAACGCCTACCAGAATAATCTGGATGAGTCTCTGTTAAGACAGGCAGACGCTGCGGCGGACGACAAGATCGACCTGTTCCTGATTGAGGCTGATTACGCGCTGAAATACATTGATACAGAATACACTATGAATATTGCGGATCTGGGCATTACAGAGGAAGATACCGCAGAGCAGTTCGGATACACCAAGGATATTGTGACGGACTCCAACGGAAATCTGAAGGGTCTGTCCTGGCAGGGCTGCCCGGGACTTCTGATTTATCGCCGGGATATTGCCAACGAAGTACTGGGTAGCGATGATCCCGATACCGTCCAGGAATATCTGAAGGATTGGGATACCTTCCTGGAGACTGCCGGAACTATGAAGGAAGCCGGCTACATGATGACTTCCTCCGTCAACGATACCTACCGCGTCTTCTCCAACAACGTGACCAGCAAATGGGTGGAAGATGGCAAAATCAACATCGATGAAAACCTGATGAATTGGGTAGATATGTCCAAAGAAATGGTGGACAACGGCGAGACCAACACCTATGAGCTGTGGTCCGATGACTGGAGCAGAGGCTTCTACAAAGACAGCAACGTATTCTGTTACTTTGGGCCGGCCTGGTTCTATGATTTCTCCATGGCAGGGGACACGGAAGGCAGTGTAGGCTATGACGGCGGCTGGGCTGTAACCGAAGGACCGCAGGGCTTCTTCTGGGGCGGCACTTGGATCTGCGGCGCCACAGGCACTGACAACCCCACCCTGGTCAAAGATATTATGCTGAACCTGACCTGCAATGCAGACATCATGACCGAGATCGCCAAAGCGGACGGCGACTTTGTCAACAATAAATCAGCCATGGAAGCTCTGTCCACTGATGAGAGCTTCGGCGATGCCATCCTGGGCGGTCAGAACCCCATCTCGAAGTTCCTGGCCGGTATCGACTCCATCGATCTGAGCAACCTGTCTGCCTACGATCAGGGCTGCAACGAGGAGTTCCAGAACGCCATGAAGAATTACTTTGAAGGAAACGCTACTCTGGACGAGGCGACCAATCTGTTCTATACAGCAGTCGTAGAAAAATATCCGGATCTTTCCTATTAAATTTTCATCCTTTTCAGGTTCACCCTTGCATTCGCTGCCGTCTATGTGCGGATCTTCTGTACATGGGCGGCAGCCCTGTATCAGAGGGGGAATCAGAACA
>DBFBJF010000031.1:0-4751 GCA_048203265.1 Candidatus Merdiplasma sp. | reverse complement strand
TTGTCCCAGCCTTTGAAATAATCTGTTTGCCTATTGCCCTCATACACCGTATTCGAATAAAGCGGCAGCAGATCACCTTCGTGCAGGGTTATGCCACGTATCTCGCGCCCCTGCGCGTCTTTACAACTGATTGAAATACTGGCACGCTCCCGCTGTCCGTCAAACCATTCAGCGCTGTAGATGCACTGCTCATAGCTCGCCGCCGGTACAATATACGGCAGCAGCCGCCAGTTATCCGCAGTCGGCCGCACATAATACACCCCCCGCAGGAACAGCGCGCCAAACATCATGCCGTATAGCACAAACGCGATGACCGCGAGCTGTCCCAGCCGTTTACCGATACTTCTGACCACAGAAATCCCCCCTTTTGCTTATCATAACACAAAAATCCCTGCGGAGGAAACCCTCCGCAGGGATTTTGTTATGCTTTTGTAGCCTACGCCGCGGTTCTGCTTACGCCTCCGGCGCGTACAGATCCTGCAGGCGCTTGAGGTGCGCGTAGCGCTTGGTGGACTCGACCTCGGAGCGCTCGAACAGGTTCTCCGCACGATCCGGGAACGAACGGGTCAGCGCAGAGAAGCGCGCCTCGTTCATCATGAACTTGCGGTAATCCTCGGTCTTGGGCTCCTTGGACTCCAGAATGAACGGATTCTTGCCTTCCTCAGCCAGCTGCGGGTTGAAGCGGAACAGGTTCCAGTAGCCGCACTCGACGGCCTTCTTCATCTCGGACTGGCAGTTGGTCATGCCGCCCTTGATGGAGTGCATCTCGCAGGGAGCGTAGCCGATGATGAGGGACGGGCCCGGGTAAGCTTCCGCTTCTGCAATCGCCTTGAGGGTCTGGTTCATGTTCGCACCCATAGCGATCTGGGCAACGTATACATAGCCGTAGCTCATAGCAATGCTTGCCATATCTTTCTTCTTCACTTCTTTGCCGCCTGCAGCGAACTGTGCAACAGCACCGGGCTGGGTAGCCTTGGAAGCCTGTCCGCCTGTGTTGGAGTAAACCTCAGTATCGAATACCATGATGTTCACATCCTGACCGGAAGCCAGCACGTGGTCCACACCACCGAAGCCGATATCATAAGCCCATCCGTCACCGCCGAAGATCCACTGGGACTTCTTGGACAGATAATCTTTGTTCTTCAGGATCTCTTTGGCCTCATCGCATCCGCATGCCTCCAGAGCCGCAATCAGCTTATCGGTAGCGGTTCCGTTGGTAGCGCCTACGCCGAAGGTATCCAGCCACTCCTGGCCGGCAGCCTTAACGGCCTCATTGGCTCCGCTCTCAACCAGAGCTTCCACCTTAGTCTTCAGACCCGCGCGGATGGCGTTATGAGCCAGCAGCATACCATAGCCGAACTCTGCGTTATCCTCAAACAGAGAGTTGGACCATGCGGGACCCTGACCTCTCTCATTCACCGTGTACGGTGTAGAGGGTGAGGAGTTACCCCAAATGGAGGAGCATCCGGTAGCGTTTGCAATGTACATTCTGTCACCAAACAGCTGGGTGATCAGTTTTGCGTAAGGAGTCTCACCGCAGCCTGCGCATGCGCCTGAGAACTCAAGCAGCGGCTGTTTGAACTGAGATCCCTTTACGGTGTTCTCTTTGAATTTCTCGATTACGTCTGCTTTCACAGGCAGTTCCACCGCATAGTCGAATGCTGCCTGGCAGCCTTCGTTTGCTTCCATGTTCTCCATAGCCAGAGCCTTGGCGCCCTTCTTGCCCGGGCATACGTTTGCACAGGAGCCGCATCCGGTACAGTCAAGTGCAGATACAACGATGGCAAACTTATATCCGGCCATACCGGTCATCGGCAGAGTCTTGGTTCCCTCAGGAGCCGCTGCAGCCTCCTCCTCAGTCATGGCGATGGGACGAATGACCGCATGCGGGCATACATAGGAACATCTGTTACACTGGATACAGTTCTCCGGATTCCATACCGGGATGTCCACTGCGATACCGCGCTTCTCAAATGCGGATGATCCGGAGGGAGTGGTACCGTCCACATAATCCTTGAATGCGGATACGGGAAGGGTATTGCCCTCCTGAGCATTGATCTTGCTCTGGATATTGTTAACGAAATCAATAACATCTTGACGGCCCTTGTCAGCAACCTTGAAGTCCAGACCCTCGTCCTCAGCGTTTGCCCAGCTCTCGGGAATCTGAATCTCAACCACCTGCTTTGCGCCGGCATCGATGGCGTCATAGTTCATCTGAACGATCTTGTCGCCCTTGCGGCCGTAGGTAGCCTTTGCGGCAGCCTTCATCAGCTCGATGGCATGCTCCTCAGGAATAATATCTGCCAGTTTGAAGAATGCAGACTGGAGCACGGTGTTGATACGTCCGCCCAGACCGATCTCCTTACCGATCTTAATACCGTCGATCACATAGAATTTAATCTTGTGGTCATACATGAATTTCTTCACCTGTCCGGGAAGATGACGCTCAATGCCCTCCATATCCCAGGGACAGTTCAGCAGGAATGTTCCGCCGTCAACCAGCTCCTGAACCATGTTGTACTTGCGCACATAGGCCGGATTGTGACATGCAACAAAGTCAGCCTTATGGATCAGATAGGTGGACTTGATGGGCTTCTTACCGAAGCGCAGGTGGGACATGGTCACACCGCCGGACTTCTTGGAGTCGTAATCAAAGTATGCCTGTGCATACATATCGGTGTTGTCGCCGATGATCTTGATGGAGTTCTTGTTGGCACCTACCGTACCGTCTGCTCCCAGACCCCAGAACTTACAGTTGATGGTTCCTTCCGGAGTGGTTACCAGAGGTGCGCCCAGCTCCAGTGACAGATGGGTCACATCATCCTCAATACCGATGGTGAATTTCTGCTTCTCACTGTTGTGATATACTGCAACGATCTGAGCGGGAGTGGTATCCTTGGAGCCCAGTCCGTAACGTCCGGTGAAGATGGGAACTGCGTCGAACTTGGTGCCCTTCAGAGCAGCTACAACATCCAGATACAGCGGCTCACCCATAGCTCCGGGCTCTTTCGTTCTGTCAAGCACGGAAATCTGTTTTACAGTCTCAGGAATTGCTGCTACCAGTGCCTCTGCGCAGAACGGTCTGTACAGACGTACTTTCACAACACCCACCTTCTCACCGGCTGCCATCAGGTAGTCAATGGTCTCCTCGATGGTGTCGCATACAGAACCCATGGCGATAATCACATGCTCTGCATCCGGTGCTCCGTAGTAGTTGAACAGCTTGTAGTCGGTTCCGATCTTGGCATTTACCTTGTCCATGTACTCCTGAACGATAGCCGGCATAGCATCGTAGTAGGGGTTGCATGCCTCTCTTGCCTGGAAGAAGATGTCAGGGTTCTGAGCGGAACCTCTCTGGCAGGGATGATTGGGATTCAGACACTGATCTCTCCACGCCTGGAGCGCGTCAAAATCCATCATATCTTTCAGATCTTCATAATCCCACTGCTCGATCTTCTGAATCTCGTGGGAAGTACGGAAGCCGTCGAAGAAGTTAATGAAGGGGAGACGACCCTTGATTGCAGCAAGATGCGCAACGGGAGTCAGATCCATAACTTCCTGTACGCTGGACTCACACAGCATACATGCGCCGGTCTGACGACATGCGTACACGTCAGAATGATCACCGAAAATAGAAAGCGCATGGCTTGCCAGAGCACGTGCGGAAACGTTGAACACACCCGGAAGTCTCTCACCAGCAACCTTGTACAGATTGGGGATCATCAGCAGTAAGCCCTGTGACGCAGTGTAAGTAGTGGTCAGAGCGCCTGCTGCCAGGGAACCATGCACGGTACCTGCGGCACCGGCCTCAGACTGCATCTCGATAACCTGAACCGTCTGTCCGAACATGTTCTTTCTTCCCTGTGTTGCCCACTCATCAGTGGCCTCAGCCATGACAGATGAAGGGGTGATCGGGTAAATCGCTGCCACATCAGTAAACGCGTATGACGCATGAGCTGCAGCATGATTACCATCCATGGTCTTCATTTTTCTCGCCATTTGTAGTTTTCCTCCTTATTATTAGAACGCCGCCTCCAGGCGGCAGTTCTTGTTGTACAGAATATGTACAGATATGTTGCCATATGGCTTTATTGTATCACAAGATATAGCGTTTGTCCATTTCCCCCACCCCGATTTTTCCCCAAAAAATTGTACTTTTCGTGATACAGCAGAGCCCATCCGAAAGCCAAGTCTTCTTTGACCGGCCAGGCTTGCCTGGCAAGGTCAAAAAAGACTTGGCGGAAAGTGAGGCGAAGCCTCACGACCGAGCGGCTTTTGCCGCGAGGTTTCGGATGGGCTCTTGGCCCAAAATTTCTTTATTTCGTTCTGGCAAACTTGTTTGACAGGGCGAAGCAAGCTTGGCCGCAAGTGAGGCGAAGCCTCACGACCGAGCGGCTTTTGCCGCGAGGTTTCGGATGGGTTCTTGGCCTCCGCTCATGATTTTCCTGCCGGTGTCCCCACCTCAATCAGATTTCCATCCGGATCATAAAACCGAATCACCTGCTGTCCCCAACTGTGTTTCTCCAATGGGGTAACATACCTCACCGGTTTCTGGTACGCCTCCAGCTTTCTGATAAAACCTTCTATATCCTGCTCCTCAAAATAGAGCTCTGCGGCATGATTTTCCGGCACGATCTCCCTTCCGATCGTTTTTCTCCACAGAACAGCCTCCTGAAGCACCAGTCCCTCTGTCATAATCACATTTCCGCCCTGGTCCAGCACCACATTCAGCCCAAACAGTTCCTTATAAA
>DBFBJF010000030.1:0-8154 GCA_048203265.1 Candidatus Merdiplasma sp. | reverse complement strand
TCATTTTCTCTATCATACTCCCGGCAAAAGGCAGGTTGCAACAGGAAATTGAAAACAGGTATTGTATATTGTTTTTTGGGGGATTTTATAGTAAACTGAATGAAACCAGAGTCAAAAAGGAGGAAACGGTAATGGACATTCAGTCGGTTTTCTGGCTGGCGCTGCTGGTGGTGCTGCTGGTGATTGAGCTGGCTACCCTGGGACTGACCACCATTTGGTTCGCGGGCGGTTCCTTGGCTGCTTTTTTGGTCTCTCTGTTTTATGATCAGCTTGCCGTGGAGATTGTGGTATTCGCAGCCGTGTCTGCGGTGCTGTTGATCTTTACCAGGCCCTTTGCGGTTAAGTATATTAACCGGAACCGGGTGAAGACCAACACGGACAGCCTGATCGGGCAGACTGCCGTGGTGACGGAGGCGGTGGATAATCTGGCGGGAACGGGCCAGGCGGCCATTGCTGGTCAGACCTGGACGGCCAGGGCGAAGGAGGACGGCATGAAAATCCAGGAGGGCTCTGTGGTGACCGTACTGAAAATCAGCGGTGTGAAGCTGATCGTGGAGCCTAAAGAAGCGCTTTCATCCGCGTCTCCTAAGGCGTGAGCGGAGAAAAAAGTCAACAGATGGAGGAAGAGATATGAGCACAATGATTTGGAGGGATCTGGTGGGTCCCGTGCTGCTGGTGATTCTGGCTGTGATTGTCATTTGTATTTTAATATCCTGTATTAAGA
The DNA here is from genome assembly GCA_048203265.1 of Candidatus Merdiplasma sp. Classification (GTDB taxonomy): domain Bacteria; phylum Bacillota; class Clostridia; order Lachnospirales; family Lachnospiraceae; genus Merdiplasma. The sequence goes on along the minus strand of DBFBJF010000030.1, from coordinate 7,430 downwards.
TTGTGCCCCAGGCCCAGGCCCTGGTGGTGGAGCGTCTGGGCGGCTATCAGGGTACCTGGGGCGTGGGTGTCCATTTTAAGGTGCCCATCATTGACCGGGTAGCCAAGCGGGTGCTGTTAAAGGAGCAGGTGGTGGATTTCGCCCCCCAGCCGGTGATTACCAAGGATAACGTGACCATGCGGATTGACACGGTGGTGTTTTTCCAGATTACGGATCCGAAGCTGTTTGCCTACGGTGTGGAGAATCCGCTGATGGCGATTGAGAATCTGACGGCCACCACCCTGAGAAATATCATCGGCGATATGGAGCTGGATCAGACCCTGACCTCCAGAGAGGTGATTAACACGAAGATGCGGGCCAGCCTGGACCAGGCCACAGATCCCTGGGGCATCAAGGTAAATCGGGTGGAGCTGAAGAACATTCTTCCGCCTGCCCAGATTGTGGACGCCATGGAAAAGCAGATGAAGGCGGAGCGGGAACGCCGGGAGGCCATCCTGATCGCGGAAGGTGAGAAAAAGTCCGCCATTCTCCGAGCTGAGGGAAAGAAGGAGGCGGCCATTCTGGACGCGGAAGCGGAAAAGACGGCTGCTATTCTCCGGGCTGAGGCTGAGAAGGAGAAGATGATCAAGGAGGCGGAGGGCCGCGCGGCGGCAATCCTGAAGGTGCAGGAAGCCAACGCAGAGGGAATCCGCCTGATTAAGGAGGCGGGAGCGGACCAGGCGGTGCTGACCTTAAAGAGCTTTGAGGCGCTCTCAAAGGTGGCGGACGGCCAGGCCACAAAGATTATTATTCCCTCAGAACTGCAGAATGTGGCCGGATTGGTGAAAGCAGTGGCGGAGGTAGCTGCTCCGGAATAGGGGCAAGGAAGCACATAAGACAGAAGGAACAGACAGATGGAGGATGAGAACATGAATTTAAAAGGAAGAAACTTTTTAACCCTGAAGGATTTTACACCGGAGGAGATCACGTATCTGCTGGATTTATCTGCCGAACTCAAGGCGGAGAAAAAGAGCGGGAAAAGAAATCTCAGACACGAGGGAAAGAACATTGCCCTGATCTTTGAGAAGACCAGCACCAGAACCAGGTGCTCCTTCGAGGTGGCAGCCTACGATATGGGGATGCATGTGACTTATCTGGATCCGTCGGGTTCCCAGATTGGCAAGAAAGAGAGCATCCGGGACACGGCCCGGGTGTTGGGAAGAATGTATGACGGTATTGAGTACCGGGGATTTGAGCAGAGCATTGTAGAGGAGCTGGCCAAGTATGCCGGGGTTCCGGTGTGGAATGGCCTGACCAATGAATATCATCCCACGCAGATGCTGGCGGATATGCTGACCATCCGGGAGCATCTGGGCACACTGAAGGGAAAGAAACTGACCTACATGGGTGACGCCCGGTACAACATGGGAAATTCCCTGATGATCGCCTGCTCCAAACTGGGGCTGCATTTTACCGCCTGCACGGCGAAGCCTTATTTTCCCAATCAGGCTCTGGTGGAGGAATGTGAAAAGTACGCTAAGGAAAGCGGCGGAAGCATCACTCTGACGGAGGACGTGACAGAGGGAACCAAGGGCGCTGATGTGATTTACACCGATGTGTGGGTGTCCATGGGCGAGCCGGATGAGGTGTGGGCGGAGCGCATCGAGACGCTGCTTCCCTACCAGGTAAACCGGAAAGTGATGGAGAACGCAGGCCCTCAGGCCATCTTTATGCACTGCCTGCCTGCCTTCCATGATCTGGACACCAAGATCGGACGGGAGATCCATGAGAAATTCGGCCTGGAGGCCATGGAGGTAACGGACGAGGTATTTGAGTCGTCCCAGTCTGTGGTGTTTGATGAGGCGGAGAACCGGATGCATACCATCAAGGCGGTGATGGACGCGACTCTGTAGCGGTCATCAGCATGGCGGAAAGAGAAAAGGGATGATGGGGCATGAAACAGGAGCTTCAGAGAGAGAAGAAGAAGGAGCGGGAAAAAATTCTGTCAGTGATGGAGGATCTGAGCGTTGTGATTGCGCTGCTGATCCTCCTGCTGGCGTTAATTTTTTTGATGGACATTGCCAGGTATCAATGGATTTTGATGGCTATGCTGCTGCTGGGATTCCTGATGAACCTGAATATTATGTTCTGCGGCATTGTCCGCAAAAACAACGTGGCAGGCGCAGTGGCAGGACTGATGACGCTGGGATTGGTGGGCTGTTTTGCCTATCTCGCTCTGCAGTTAATCTGAGGCGGGAGTGGATACCGTATGATGAAAAGTGATATTTTGAGCGCGCTCCGAAAGAGCGGAGATTACGTCTCGGGACAGGAGCTGAGCGAAAGACTCCAGGTATCCCGGACAGCTGTCTGGAAGAAAATCAAGGAGCTGCAGGGAGACGGGTATAAAATTGAGGCGGTGCCCAACCGGGGATACCGAATTGTGGGCGAGCCGGATGTGATTACCGCAGAGGAGGTGGAGAGCCGTCTGGATACGGCCTGGGCCGGTCATCCGGTCGTGTATCTGACGGAGGTATCCTCCACCAACCAGTATGCGAAAAAAATCGCGGAGGACGGGGCCGCCCAGGGAACCCTGGTGGTGGCTGACTTTCAGAACCATGGGAAAGGACGGTCCGGCAGAGTGTGGACTACCCCCAGGGGAAGCGCCATTGCCATGACGCTGGTGTTGAGCCCCCAGCTTCCCCCGGTGAGTGTTCCCATGGTGACCCTGGTGATGGGACTGGCTGTGGCCAGAGCCTGCAGGGACCTGTACCACCTGTCGGCGGGCATCAAGTGGCCCAACGATGTGGTGGTGAACGGAAAGAAGCTGTGCGGCATCCTGACGGAGATGAGCACCGAGCTGAATTATGTAAATTATGTGGTAATCGGCACCGGGATCAATGTGAATGTCCGGGAGTTTCCGGAGGAGCTTCGGGACAGGGCCACCTCACTGGTGCTGGAGACAGGCCGGGAGACGGGCAGAGCGGAGCTGATTGCCCGGTGTATGAAACGGTTTGAGGAATATTATGAGCAGTTTTTGCGGGCCGGCGATTTGTCCCTGCTGATGGATGAGTACAATGAGCTTCTTTTGAACAGGGACAGAAAGGTGCAGGTGCTGGAGACAGAACACAGCTACTGCGGCGTGGCCAGGGGAATCGACCGGGAGGGCTGCCTGCTGGTGCTCCGGGAGGACGGCACCCAGGTGAGAGTATTTTCCGGCGAGGTGTCAGTGAGAGGAGTTTACGGCTATGTCTGAGGAGAAAAAGCGGGAAGCCGGTGTGGATACCGGAAGGGATGAGAATGGAAATGTGGTGCTGTGTGCGGCCAGCGCCTATGAGGAGAAGTACTATTTTAATCCGCTGTTTTCCAAACTGCCCGAAAGTATCCGGGAGGAGCTGAGAATTATCAGCATTCTGTTTACGGATGAGATCGGAGGGATTTTCCTGATGGAGTTTGACCAGGAGGGAAACCTGCAGTTTTTGACGGAGGCAAAGGATTCAGATTACTGTTACGATGAGATCGGGGCGGCACTGATGGTGAAAGAAATTCAGAAGAGCAGAGGGGAGCTGCTGCGCTCACTGGAACTGTTCTATCAGGTGATTATTCTGGGGCGGCCCCTGGAGGAGAGGATTGATTAAATGCGAATCGGAACTGTGACAATCCCCAACAACTTGATACTGGCACCCATGGCAGGAGTTTCGGACCTGCCATTTCGTTTGCTCTGCAGGGAGCAGGGGGCAGGGCTGGTGTGCACGGAGATGGTCAGCGCCAAGGCGATTTCCTTCCATAATAAGAACACGGAGGCGCTGCTGAGGACGGATCCCCGGGAGGCTCCCGTATCTCTGCAGCTGTTTGGAGCGGACCCCGACATAATCAGTTCCATGGCCGCATATATTGAGGACAGACCCTTTGATATTCTGGATATTAACATGGGCTGCCCGGTTCCCAAGGTGGCTGGAAACGGGGAGGGTTCCGCGCTGATGAAAAATCCCAGACTGGTGGAGGAGATCGTAACCAAGACTGTGAGGGCGGTGAAGAAGCCTGTGACGGTGAAAATCAGAAAGGGCTTCGATGAAACCTGTGTAACCGCGGTGGAGATTGCCCGGATCGCCGAGGCCTCCGGGGCCGCCGCCGTGGCGGTCCACGGAAGAACCAGAGAGCAGTACTACTCCGGGAAGGCGGACTGGGAGATCATCCGCCAGGTGAAGGAGGCGGTGTCCATTCCGGTGATTGGGAACGGGGACGTGACCTCACCGGAGGCGGCCAGACAGATGCTGGAGCAGACCGGATGCGACGGCGTGATGATCGGGCGGGCAGCCCGGGGAAATCCCTGGATTTTTCACCGGATTTTGACCTTTTTTGAGACGGGGCAGGATCCGGGAAAGCCAAGTATGGAGCAGGTGAGGGACATGATACTGCGCCACGCCGAAATGCTGTTGGAGTACAAGGGAGAGTACACGGGGATCCGGGAGATGCGAAAGCACATCGGATGGTACACGGCAGGCTTCCCCCATTCCTCGAAACTGAGGGCAAAAACCAACGAGATTCAGAGCATGGAGCAGCTGAGGGAACTCTTGACAAAGATGGTGCTTTAAGCTATAATACCTTGGCTGTCAGGAGAATGTGCCGACGGCATTTTTGAATGACGGGGGACGGAGAAGAAGGCCGGAATAAGAGAGGTACAAATATAGAATTATTGGGAAAAAGTTGGAAGGAAAGGTGTAGGAAACATGGAGGCAAAGAAAAATTTACTGACATATGAAGGGCTGAAGGCTCTGGAAGATGAACTGCATGACCTGAAAGTGGTAAAGCGCAAAGAGGTGGCGGAGAAGATCAAGGAGGCCAGAGAGCAGGGGGATCTGTCCGAGAACGCGGAGTATGACGCAGCGAAGGACGAGCAGAGAGACATTGAGGCCCGCATCGAGGAGATTGAAAAAATCCTGAAAAACGCGGAGGTTGTGGTAGAAGACGAGGTTGATGTGAACAAGATCAACGTGGGCTGCACCGTCTCCGTGCTGGATATGGAGTATGACGAAGAGATGGAATTCCGCATTGTGGGATCTTCCGAGGCCAACAGCCTGAAGGGAAAGATTTCCAACGAATCCCCGGTGGGCAGAGCCCTGATGGGAAAGAGCGTGGGGGATCTGGTAAACGTGGAGACCCAGGCCGGAGAATTCCAGTATAAGGTTTTGAATATTGAGCGTTCTGTCGGATAAGGAAACAGATTACGGCTGCGAATAGTAATACCAAAACGGCAGAGTGGAAATGATGCGGCAAGTTGGCAGGCTGTGACGGCAAATGGCGGCAGCGATTGAAAGAAGGAGTGAATGAAGTGGGAGAACAGAAGAACGTACAGACGCAGGACGTAAATCAACTGTTGAAGATACGCAGGGAGAAGCTGGCAGAGCTTCAGGCAAATGGCCAGGATCCCTTTCTGATTACAAAATATGATGTGACCCATCACAGCCAGGATGTGAAGGATCAGTTTGACCAGCTGGAGGGGAAAACCGTCTCTGTGGCCGGACGGATGATGTCCAAGCGGGTGATGGGAAAAGCCTCCTTCTGCAATATTCAGGATCTGAAGGGCAATATTCAGTCCTACGTTGCCAGGGACAGCGTGGGGGAGGAGGCCTACAAGGCTTTCAAGAAACTGGACATCGGTGATATTATTGGCGTGGAGGGCCAGGTATTTAAGACCAAGACCGGAGAAATCTCCATCCATGCCTCCCAGATTACGCTGCTCTCCAAGAGTCTCCAGATTCTGCCGGAGAAGTTCCACGGTCTGACCAACACGGACCTGCGCTACCGTCAGAGATATGTGGATTTGATTATGAATCCGGAGGTAAAAGATACCTTTATCAAACGCTCCAAAATTATCAGCACCATCCGCTGCTATCTGGACAGCCAGGGCTTCATGGAGGTGGAGACCCCCATGCTGGTATCCAACGCCGGCGGCGCTTCAGCCAGACCCTTTGAGACCCATTTCAACGCTCTGGATGAGGACTTTAAGCTGCGCATTTCTCTGGAGCTTTATCTGAAGAGACTGATTGTGGGCGGCCTGGAGCGGGTCTATGAGATCGGCCGGGTGTTCCGCAATGAGGGACTGGATACGAGACACAACCCGGAGTTTACTCTGATGGAGCTGTATCAGGCGTATACAGACTATAACGGTATGATGGATCTGACGGAGAACCTGTACCGTTACGTGGCACAGGAGGTGCTGGGCACCACCACCATCGTTTACAACGGGGTGGAGATGGATCTGGGCAAGCCCTTCCGCCGCATTACCATGGTGGACGCGGTGAAGGAGTACGCCGGTGTGGACTGGAACCAGGTGGAGACGCTGCAGCAGGCAAGAGCCCTGGCCAAAGAACACCATATTGTGTATGAGGAGCGCCATAAGAAGGGGGATATTCTGAATCTGTTCTTCGAGGAGTACGCCGAGGAGCATCTGATTCAGCCCACCTTTGTGATGGATCATCCCATTGAGATTTCACCTCTGACCAAGAAGAAGCCGGGCAATCCCGACTATGTGGAGCGGTTTGAGTTCTTCATGAACGGCTGGGAGATGGCAAACGCCTACTCCGAGTTGAATGATCCCATTGATCAGAGGGAGCGTTTCGCCCAGCAGGATGCCAACGCGGCTGCGGGCGATGAGGAGGCGGAGCACACAGACGAGGACTTCCTGAATGCTCTGGAGATCGGTATGCCCCCCACGGGTGGAATCGGCTTCGGCATCGATCGGATGTGTATGCTGCTGACGGATTCCGCGGCCATCAGAGATGTGCTGCTGTTCCCGACAATGAAGTCACAGGGAGCTGCAAAGAACGCTGCAAATAACGAAGCACAGGTTGAAAAAACTGCTGCAACGGAAGAAAAGCCGGCTGAAAAAATAGATTTTTCCAATGTGAAGATCGAGCCGCTTTTTGAAGAAATGGTTGACTTCGACACTTTCAGCAAGTCAGATTTCCGTGCCGTAAAGGTTGAGGCATGCGAGGCAGTTCCGAAGTCTAAGAAGCTTCTGAAGTTCACTCTGAATGACGGAACAGACCGGAAACGCACGATTTTAAGCGGTATTCACGAGTATTACGAGCCGGAAGAACTGGTTGGAAAGACCTGCATCGCAATCGTAAATCTGCCACCCAGAAAGATGATGGGCATTGATTCCGAAGGTATGCTGATCTCAGCCGTACATGAGGAAGATGGAAGAGAAGGCTTAAATCTTCTGATGGTAGATGATAGGATTCCGGCAGGTGCGAAACTGTATTAAATCTTTGCGAAAGATTTCAAAAAGTAGGCTTTTGGTGGTACAGTACGACAAGAGTACGACAAAGTAAACTTTCTTAACGAGCCATAATAAATGATTTTAAAGAGTTCGTTTTAATCCAAATCAATAATTCGTATTATGAGGACACTTTTCTAAAAGAAATTTTAGAAGGGTGTCCTTTTTGTTA
>DBFBJF010000029.1:0-4816 GCA_048203265.1 Candidatus Merdiplasma sp. | reverse complement strand
TAGCCAGGCCAGCAATGCGCATACCGCTCCCGCGGCCAGCAGAATCCAGACATTTAGGAGCAGGAGCCCTGTAAACCCTTCTGTACTGCCCTCTCTCCGTAAAGCAGATGTTTCGCTCCAAGGTTCTGGCTTCCTTCCTTCTGAGCATGGCAGTGTCTCTGCTCTCTTTCTGCTGCATGATGATGGTTCTGGAGGCGGAACTGCTTCTGCTTATGGGCAGCCTCCTGCTGCCGGGTGTGAACTGGCTTTTGATTCTGGTGCTGGTATCCCCTTCCCTCTCTCTGATCGCGGTTACACTGATTGTCCGGGGATCAGCCAAAGCAAAAAGTGTGGAAGAATCCCAGCAGAGCGCTGTTTTTCTCATTCTCCCCATCCTGCTGCTGATTGTGGGACAGTTTACAGGGCTCCTGCTCCTAAATGTCTGGATTCTGCTGGCCGCGGGAGCGGTATGCGCATTGCTGGCCTGGCTATTGCTGAAAAACTGTCTCTCCGGCTTTACCTGCGAGCGGCTTCTCCAATGATGGGATCTTTCGATGCCCTGCGCAGGGATTAAACCAGCACACCGGACAGACGCTTTGAGAGCATCAGTGCCAGGGCAATCTTAACAGCGTCCGGGATGATAAACGGAAACACACACCAGCCCAGCACGGTCATCAGGCCAATCTGTCCGGAGGTTCCCGCGTAGACCACCATATACCAGATCGTTCCCACCGCGTAGCAAACCAGAAGTCCCAGAACCATGGAAATACCCAGAACCAGCGTACTCCGTCCAAACATCTTTTCCATTCCCCACATCAGCAGTGCGGAAAACAGAAAGCCTACGATATATCCTCCCGTGGTACCCACCAGAGATCCCAGTCCACCGCCGAATCCGGAAAAAACAGGAAGTCCCACTGCTCCCATCAAAATGTATACCAGAACAGCCAGCGTCCCCCTCTTTCCGCCCAGGATGCCCACAGCCGCAAAGACGCCGAAGGTCTGCAGGGTAACGGGAATCGTCAAAGGTATGGATATCCAGGAACAAACCATCATTAAAACAACAAAAATACCAATATACGCCAGGTCATATACCCGGCTTCTGCGCTGAGAAATACTCTGCATCGTACACTCTCCCCTTTCTGCCCCTACTATATCATCCCTTTCGTCAAATTGTCAACCTATTTATTTTTATAGTTAACAATCAGTTTTGCCTTTTCTCTTCGGATACATTGGGATACTTAATACCACTTGCCTTTCGGGGAAAAGAAACGTATAATCGGCATCAGGAAAGATCGCTTATTCCATTCAAATATTCACGGAGGTTCAAAAACTGCCATGTACGCCGATTACCATCTGCACACTGCATACAGTGACGATTCCGTCTATCCCATGGAGGACGTCATTCTGGATTCGATTGCTCTGGGATTGGAAGAGATTTGTTTCACCGATCATGTGGACTACGGCATTAAGACAGACTGGGATAATCCGGGAGGCATTGCCTGCCGCCGGGGCGGCCCCGGAGAGACGGAGCGGATTCCCTTAACGAATGTGGACTATCCCCGCTATGTCGCTGAAATTCAGGAGCTGAAGGAAAAATATAAAGATCAGATTCAGATTCGCATGGGCCTGGAATTCGGGATGCAGGTCCATACCATTCCGCAGTATGAGGATTTGTTTGCCCGGTATCCCTTTGATTTTATTCTTCTGTCAGTCCATCAGGTGGACGACCGGGAATTCTGGACTCAGGAATTCCAGCAGGGACGCACCCAGGAAGAATATATTCAGCGCTACTACCAGGAGCTTCTGGAGCTGGTCAGACAGTACCACCACTACAGTGTACTGGCCCATCTGGATCTGATCAACCGGTATGACCCGGCCGGTCCCTATCCTTTTGAGAAAATAAAGCCCGTCCTCACAGAAATTTTGAAGACCGTGATTACCGATGGAAAGGGCATTGAGGTGAATACTTCCAGTCACCGCTACGGCCTGGCCGATCTGACTCCGTCCCGTCAGATCCTCAGCCTGTACCGGGATCTGGGAGGAACCATCCTCACCATCGGCAGCGACAGCCATAAAAAGGAACATCTGGGGGTGTACATTCGGGAGACCATGAAGGAATTGTCCGAAATGGGCTTTCACCGGCACTGCACCTTCGTGGGGATGAAACCCATCTTTCATGACCTGGGGTGATCATCCCATGGCAATCCCGTATGATCACTCTAACTCTGACATATTTATAAGGGGCAGAAGATATCTTTTCCAGACATCTTCTGCCCCTGTGATTTCCGCTTTACCTTGCGGTTCATTCTGCGAAATGCTTTTTACTTCCACAATGTGGTCTCAACAAAATTTTTCAGGATCTGAGGCCAGGTAAACCAGTCATGTCCACCCTGTACAATGTATACGCCCTCGCCATTGTTGTAAGTGATTCCAAGCTCATCCAGCTTTTCAGCAAATCCCACTGTTGTATTGTCTTCCTCTGTCTGATAGTTGCCATTGATCAGCGCCATATCCTCCCATCCTGCTGCAATAAACAAGGTGGGGGCAGCATAATCGCTGTAATCATCCAACTCTGGGAAGTCAAATTCTGCTGAGCCACTGAAAATTCCAAAGTATCCAAACAGAGACGGATCACGATAGTACATTTCTGTTGTAGTCATACCGCCCATGGACAGTCCGGCGAAAGCACGATCCGCTGCCTCCGTAGAAACATTATAATTTTCTTCCACATACGGAATCAGATATTCAGAAACGTTCTCAAAAATCTTATCATAGTCCCACTCAAACTCGGTGTTGTTCATTGTCACGATCAGGAACTCTTCACAGGCGCCATCCGCTGCCAGACGGTCCACAACGTTGCCGGCGTTGCCCTGATGCAGCCAATCCGCTTCATCTCCGCCGCCGCCATGGGAGAGATACAGTACCTTGTAAGGTTCTTCTCTGTTCTCATCATAATTTGCAGGCAGATAGATCTCCACCGGACGTTCCGCATCATCCAGTCCTGTATAAGTTTCCCGAACCAGGGTTCCGCGGTCTTCTTCATTTTCTGCTGGCATCAGCCAGGTCCAATCCTCATTTTCAGACTGCTTTTCCGCATCATAGGGTACATAGAACTGGCTTCTGACCTGTACTGCTCCAAGTTCGTTACAGTAGGGAATATTTTCAGGGTCAACTACCGCTTCGTAGGTTTCCCCATTGTCATAGGATACATTATACTGATAAAGGTAGGATCCACCCGGAAGATCAAGCGTATAAGTCCATACCCCGTCGTTATTTTCCATATCGGCAATGTAACCCGCATCTCCCACATGCCAGAGATCTCCATCTTTGGTCCAATCCTGAGGATCCAGGAAATAATTATTTACGTCATCGCCCTCCTCCAGATTATAACCTGCAGCGTAGACGTTCTCATCGTTTTCCGCATAAAACTGGAAACCACCCATAATCTGTACATTGGTTGCCTCCTCATTGTAGTAAGAAAACGATACGGTATACCCCGTATTGGAATCCGCATTTGCTTCCACAGTTACACCTTCCGCGGACACCGCCTCTTCCGCAAATGCCATTCCGGGCACAACCATTGCGCTCAGCATTAAAACGGTCACAGGAATCGCCGCTGCTTTCTGCATTTTCTTCATCACAGGTACCTCCTTTATTTTTAACGATTTTGATAAGACCAGTATATCAATCAAAATCTTTTTAAACAATCAAGGTTCTTGCTGTTGCTGTGTCAATTTTTAACTTACCCGCATGTTCATTTTTGACATTTCCGGCACAATCTTGACACGGTATCCACTTTTCCTCTTCTTTCTGATAAAATACAGAATAGACAGAGTTACATCTTAAGCGAGGATTTTACATGAAAACTTTACGAGTTATTAAATTGCTGATCTCCTTTTGCATTATTCTGCTGATTTTCATTTACTGCTTAAACTTGTATCATCCCAGCAATAGTTTCACACCTGATCATCGTTTTACCTTTGTCTCCCCTCTCACTCTTTGGAGCAACATTGCCACAGGTATCGCCGAAGGGGATGAGGACTTTCATACACAGACAAAATTGATGGGCTCCGAAACTCTGGATATGAACAAACAGATTGAGACAATAAATAATGTGATCTTGACAAAACCAGACGGGATTATCACTGCAGCTTCCGAGGAATCAAAAGATCTCAGGGAAGCAATTCAATCCGCAGTTTCACAAGATATTCCTGTCGTACTGGTAGACAGTGACCTTCCCAACACGAATCGTTCCTGTTATATCGGAACAGACAATTATTCCGCCGGAGAAATGGCCGGAGCGGATATGTATTCAGCCACAGGAGAGAAAGCCAATATCGGCATTGTGGTATCCGATCTGGACTATCCCAATCAGCTGGAGCGCGTGGAGGGCTTCATTCAGCAAATTTCTCAGTACGATAACATGAAGGTAATCACTATTCTGGAGTGCCATTCCCAGAGGCTGGAATTACTGGAAAAAGTCCCTGAAATGCTGGAAGATAACCCGCAAATTGATGCGCTTTTTTTAGCCGAGGCAATTGCTTCTGTTGTAATCGGTGATGTGGTTCAAACTTCTTTTCCCTCCCGGGATTTGACCATTGTGGCTTTTGACAGTACAGAGGAAACCTTAGATTTTGTGGAAAGCGGTACCTACTATTCCACAATTACCCAGGATCCTGTCATGCAGGGTTATCTTGCTGTTCAAACGCTCTGTCAAATTATAGACGGACAACCCGTGAATGATGTAATCCACACGCCAACCTACAGCATAAAATCCGACAACGTAGAAACTCAGCATGCATTAATCAACGAGGATATAGCATGGTATCTTTATTAA
>DBFBJF010000028.1:0-12471 GCA_048203265.1 Candidatus Merdiplasma sp. | reverse complement strand
TCTATGACCTGCTGAAAGCGGACGGAATCCTTCCGCTGATTGAAAGGGGGAACTGAGCATGGGAGTCAGCAAGTATAACAGCGAGGGATATTATGATCCCGTGGTATATGAGGCGCTGACCAGGATCGAGGCGGAAGAGCGCGCGGCCAGGGCGGCAGCCGCGTACCGCCCTTTGGTCTATATCTGTTCTCCTTACGCGGGAGATGTGGAGAAGAATACGTTCCGGGCAAGGGCATTTTCCAGGTTCGCGGTGGAGAGGCACTGCATCCCGATCGCGCCGCACCTGCTCTGCCCGCAGTACCTGGATGAGGAAACGGAACGGTGGCTGGGGCTTAAGATGGGCATTGTCTTTATGGGAAAATGCGAAGAGGTCTGGGTGTTCGGGGATACCGTTTCCGAAGGCATGGCCGCTGAGATTGAGAAAGCCAGGAAGCTGCGCAAGAAGATCCGGTATTTTACCGAGGATCTGCGGGAGAAGGAGGGGATGGCAGGATGAAGATCGCGTATGGGAATTCCCGTATGGAGAAGAGATGGAAGAACAATGAGATTTCCTGGGATGACTTCTGCAGGAGGGTCAGCACCACGCAGACTACTACGGAAACGGTGGAGGAATACCGGAAGATGACAAAACCCCAGCAGGACGCCGTCAAGGATGTGGGCGGCTTTGTGGGCGGACATCTGCGGGGCGGCAGGCGAAAGACCGGGACGGTTCTGTGCCGGTCCATGCTGACCCTGGACATGGACCACGGCACACAGGATATCCTGGATGAGCTTTCCCTGCTTAATTCCCATGAGCTGTGCGTGTATTCCACACACAAGCATACGCCGGAAGCGCCCCGGCTGCGGCTGATCTTTCCGCTGAAACGGGATGTGTCCGAGGAGGAATACCCTGCCCTTGCCCGCAAGGTGGCGCAGGAGATCGGGATGGATTTGTTTGATGATACCACGTACCAGCCGCACCGGCTGATGTACTGGCCTTCCACGTCACGCAACGGGGAGTATGTCTATCAGGTCATGGACGGCGACATCCTGGATCCGGACGCTTATCTGGGGATGTACGATGACTGGCGGGACGTTTCCACCTGGCCGGTATCGTCCAGGGAATCGGAAGCGGTGAAAAAGGCCGCGAAACAGCAGGCGGACCCGCTTACGAAGACCGGCGCGGTGGGGGCGTTCTGCCGTACTTACCCGATCCGGGAGGCGATCGAAAAGTTCCTGCCGGATGTTTACGCGCCGTCGGCGATGGAAGGAAGGTATGACTATATCCCGGCAGACAGTTCCGCCGGCGTCATCATCATCGATGAGAAGTTTGCCTACAGCTTCCACGCGACGGATCCGGCCTGCGGGCAGCTGCTGAACGCTTTTGATGCGGTGAGGGTGCATAAGTTCCCGGATGATGATCCGAAAAAGTCCTATAATGCCATGGCCGAATTCGCCGTGGCGGATGAGCGGGTGAAACTCCGTATCTTTGAGGAAAAGCGGCAGGCGGCAGCGGAGGATTTTGATGAAGCGGATCCGGACGCGTGGAAGAAGCAGCTTCAGTATGAAAAGAAGAGTATGGAACTTAAGAATAACCTGCATAACCTTATGTTGATCCTGGAGAATGATGAGAACCTGAAGGGGATTGTGTTCAACCAGCTGGCGGACGGCATGGAGATCCGGGGAAAGGTTCCCTGGCCGCATCCGGCCAAGTTCTGGCGTGACGCGGATGACGCCCAGCTGATCTGCTATGTGGACGCGGCATACGGGACATTTTCTGCTAGGAATTATGATATCGCCGTTACGAAGGCTGTGGATGACCGGTCCTACCATCCGATCCGGGAGTTCTTTGAGATGCTTCCTGCTTGGGACGGGGTAGAGCGCGCGGATACGCTGCTGATCGATTATCTTGGGGCGGAGGACACTCCATATGTTCGGGCAGTTACAAGGAAGGAGCTGTGCGCGGCTTACTGCCGGGTGTACCATCCGGGAATCAAGTTTGACAGCATGATTGTTCTGAACGGGGATCAGGGGATCGGGAAGAGTACGCTGATCGCGAAGCTGGGCGGCGAATGGTACTCGGACAGCCTGAACCTGTCGGATATGAATGACAAGACGGCGGCGGAGAAGCTGCAGGGGTACTGGATCATGGAGATCGGGGAGCTTGCCGGGATGCGGAAAGCGGACCTGGATAAGGTGAAAGCCTTTATTTCCAGGCAGGATGACAAGTACCGGGCAAGTTTCGGGAGAAGGGTGACGCCCCATCCGAGACAGTGCGTATTTTTCGGCACCACCAACAGCCAGAACGGGTATCTCCGGGACATTACCGGGAACAGAAGGTACTGGAATGTGAAGGTGCCGGGAAACGGGAAGTATAAGCCCTGGGATATGGATGAGGATACGGTGAAGCAGGTCTGGGCGGAGGTCATGGTATATGCCAAAGCCGGGGAGAAGCTGTATCTTTCGCCGGAACTGGAGGCCTATGCCAAAGAAGAGCAGCGGGCAGCGATGGAACGGGACGACCGGGAAGGGCTGGTGCAGGAATACCTGGATATGCTCCTGCCGGACACCTGGGACTCCATGGATGTCTATAAGCGGCGCGACTATGTCCGGGACGCGGATGACCCGATGCGGCCGGACGGCAGCGTCCGCCGGATGGAAGTCTCCAACATGGAGATCTGGTGCGAATGCTTCGGAAAGGCGAAAGAGGATATGAAGCCATCGGACAGCTATTCCATTGCGGCCATCATGGAGAGAATGGACGGGTGGAGCAGGACAGGGAAGGCAAAAGTCCTGCCAATCTACGGCAAGCAGAGGATATACAGACGACACGAGTAAAGCAATGGAACATCGGATGGGAACGGAACCGGCGCTTGTTCTGTTCCTGTCCGCTGTTCTTGGAAAAAGCCTGATTTTACGGGCGGTTTTGCGGTGAAAAGGAACGGGAGAACATCTATTTCATTATAGTACAAATAAATGGTGTTTTTTTAAGAAATGGGGTGCGTATAACGCATATATATACGCGCGTAAGGGATTTTGGGTTCTGTCGTTCTGGAAATAGGAGGAAGCATGAGAGAGAAAACAGTGGAGCAGAAGCTGGTAAAAGCGGTAAAGGCGGCAGGCGGGATCTGTCCCAAGTGGACAGCGTCTGGATTTGATGGCCTGCCGGACAGGATCGTGCTTTTGCCGGGCGGGAGGATGGGCTTTGTGGAAGTAAAGGCTCCGGGGAAGAAAGCAAGGCCATTGCAGGAGTCCAGGCATGGGCTGCTGCGGTCTTTGGGGTATCGGGTGTATGTGCTGGATGACCCAGGGCAGATTGGAGGGATCATTGATGAAATACGAACCGCATGATTACCAGGTTTACACATCGGAATATATCAAGGAGCATGAGACGGCGGCGGTATTCCTGGAATGCGGGCTTGGGAAGACATCCATTACATTGACGGCAATCTATGACCTGATGTTTGACCGTTTTGAGATTCGCAAGGTGCTTGTGATCGCGCCGATCCGGGTGGCAAAAATGAGCTGGCCGGATGAGATCGAAAAATGGGACCATATATCGGATCTCCGCTACAGCGTGGCAGTGGGAACAGAGACAGAACGGATGGCGGCATTGGAAGCAAGGGCAGATCTTTACCTGATCAACCGGGAAAATGTCCAGTGGCTGGTGGAAAAGAGCGGCCTGCCGTTTGATTATGACATGGTAGTGGTGGATGAGCTGTCGTCTTTTAAGAACTGGCAGGCGAAGCGGTTCAAAGCGCTGATGAAGGTGCGGCCGAAGGTGAAACGGATTGTTGGCCTGACCGGGACGCCTTCTTCCAACGGGCTGATGGACCTGTTCGCGGAATATAAGCTTCTGGATATGGGGCAGAGGCTGGGAAGGTTTATCGGGCAGTACCGGAGCCGGTATTTCATGCCGGATAAGACGAACGGGCATGTCGTATACAGCTATAAACTCCTTCCGGGGGCGGAAGAAGCGATCTATGGCAGGATCTCTGATATCACGATTTCCATGAAATCAGCGGATCATTTGAAGATGCCGGAACTGGTGAATTCCAGATACATGGTACATCTGGATGAACCGGAACTTGAAAAATATGAGCGGATGAAGCGGAACCTTCTTTTACAGCTGCCGGAAGGGGAAGTGACAGCCGCGAACGCGGCAGCGCTGTCCGGGAAGCTGTCCCAGATGGCAAACGGGGCGGTATATTCTGATGACGGCGATTATGAGAAGATCCATGACCGGAAGCTGGATGCCCTGGAGGATATCATTGAGGCGGCGAACGGGAAACCGGTTCTTGCGGCCTATTGGTACCAGCATGACCTGGAACGGATCCAGGACAGGCTTTCCGGACTTAAGATCGGCTTCGCCAGACTGGATCAGGAACGGAATATCCGGCGGTGGAATGAGGGGGAAGTCCCTGTGGGGCTGATCCATCCGGCATCCGCCGGACACGGCCTGAACCTTCAGAGCGGCGGGAATATCCTGGTGTGGTTCGGGCTTACATGGAGCCTGGAACTGTACCAGCAGACGGTGGCGAGGCTTTGGCGGCAGGGACAGAAGAAGACGGTGTCCGTGATCCACATCCTTGCGGCAAAGACGATTGATGAGCAGATCATGCATGCGCTGGAAACAAAAGACCATACACAGAGGGCATTGATCGATGCTGTGAGAGCGGAGGTGATGGCAGGTGGCAGCAGTCAACAAACAGACAGGGAATGCTTATGAGAATCTTGCGAACGCGATCATTGTGCAGGCGGCAGAGGATTACAGAGCAGCGCTGAAGAAAATAAAAGCGCACCCTAAAAACAAGGATGCCGTAAATGAAGCTTTGCGGATTGAGCGCTTTTTCCGTTCCGGCTGGTATCAGACACTGACTTCTGTGGATGGAGAGTGTTTGATCCGCAAACTTCAGGCAGAGATAAGATCATCATAGTCAATCAAGGGAGGCAATCCGAGGGGAACTATTTACAGATTTCAATCGGAGGTGGCTTATGAACAGAAAGCAGCAGGAAGCAAAGAAGTATTTATCCCAGGCATTCGGGCTGAACCAGCGGATTGAGAGCAAGCTGAATCAGATTGAGGAACTTCATAATCTGGCGGCCAAGGTCACAGCGGCTTATTCAGATATGCCGAAGAGTCCGAACAGGGATGGTTCCAGAATGGAAGATACTGTCTGCAGGATCATAGACCTGGAATCAGAAATCAACCAGGATATGCTTCAGCTGGTGGAATTGAAGAAGGGAATTGTCCGCAGAATAAAAGCTGTGGAGAATGCGGAACTTCAGGTAGTATTGGAACTGCGGTACCTGTCCTATATGAGATGGGAAGAAATCGCGATTGAGCTTGGCTATGGCATTGATAATGTATTCCGGCTTCACAGGAAAGCCCTTGCGGAAATCAAAACTCCTGAAACAATACAGTAAAATCAAGTACATTACAGTATGCCTTTGTGATATTGTTAAGATGCGGAAAATAAAAAGAGAGAGCCTTGAGGAAGCGATTCCCCAGGGCTTTCTTTATGCCCGAAGGAGGTGGGAGTATTGCCGAGAAAACCGAAACGGCCATGTTCCTGGCCGGGATGTCCGAACCTGACGGAGGGAAGGTTTTGTGAGGAACACCAGAAAGAAGAGAACCGCCGCTACGAGAAGTACGGCAGGGATCCTGCTGTACGCCGCAGATACGGACGGGCATGGAAACGGATCCGTGATAAATACGCATCGGAGCATCCGCTGTGTGAGCAGTGCCTGAAGGAAGGGCGGTATGTGAAGACCGAGGAAATCCACCATAAGCTGCCGCTGTCTCAAGGCGGCACCCATGAGTGGAGCAACCTGATTGCCCTGTGCCGGTCCTGCCACGCGAAGATCCATGCGGAGAACGGAGACCGCTGGCATAACCGGTGAAAGTTCAGCCGGGGAGGGGCGGTCAAAATCTCTGTGCCTTTTCTCTTGGGGAACGGTGCGGGGGTGTCGTGTACAAAAAATGGAAATCAAAGGGGGTATTGCCCCCGGAAAGGAAAGAGGTGAAGGCCATGGCCAGAGATGGGACAGGCCGGGGCGGCGCAAGGGTCGGCGCCGGAAGGAAAAAGAAAGCGCTGACAGACCGGATCAATGACGGCGGCACGGCAATGGTCCTGGATCTGCCGGAGCCTTCGGAAATGTCCGGGGAAGAAATGCCGCCGGTGAAGGATTACCTGAAAGCGAAGCAGAAAAGCGGAAAAAGCTTCTGCGCGGCAGAGATGTATGAAGAGACATGGAAATGGCTGAGGGAGCGGGGATGTGACAGGCTGGTCAATATCCAGCTGGTGGAGCAGTACGCGGTGTCCGTATCCCGGTGGATCCAGTGCGAGGAATGTATTTCAGAGTATGGCTTCCTTGCAAAACATCCAACAACCGGGAACGCCATCGCTTCCCCGTATGTTTCCATGTCCCAGCAGTATATGAAGCAGGTCAACCAGATTTGGTATCAGATCTACCAGGTGGTGAAGGAGAACTGCTCGGTGGAGTGGCAGGGGTCTACGCCCCAGGATGATGTGATGGAGCGGCTGCTCCGGGCAAGGGGTGGATTGTGATGGGAGCCAGAACGCAGGCAGAATGCAAAGGAGGAAAAGCAGACAAAGACTGGATTGGAAACTGCAAAAGCATTTATACCATTCTGGGAGCATCGAATCACAGTCCAGGTGTCAGGCAGAAGGATGACTACTATGCCACGGAGCCAAAGGCCATGGAGCTTCTGCTCCATGAAGAAAGATTTGCCCCTTCTGTTTGGAAATGCGCCTGCGGAGAAGGGCATTTGGCGAAGGTATTGGAAAAGCACGGATACCATGTAGTCAGCACAGATTTGGTTTACAGAGGATTCGGTTTCCCGGAACCTGTTGATTTTTTGCAGACGAATCAACTATTTGACGGGGATATCATTACAAACCCGCCGTATAAATATGCGCTGGATTTTGTCAGGAAGGCACTGGACAGTGTCAAACCGGGAAGAAAGGTGGCGATGTTTCTGAAGCTGCAGTTCCTGGAAGGGAAAACCCGCAAACAGTTTTTTCTGGACAACCCGCCGAGGACGGTATATGTAAGCGCGTCCAGGCTGGTATGCGCGATAAACGGGGAGTTTGGGAAAATATCCTCAAGTGCTGTCGCTTATGCATGGTTTGTATGGGAAAAAGGATTTTCCGGAGATCCGGTGATTAAGTGGATTAATTGAAAGTGAGGAATCGACGTGAAGACAGAAAATAAAATGCGGATGGTGGAGACCGCGAAGCTGGTACCGTATATCAACAACGCAAGAACCCATTCCCCGGCGCAGATCGCGAAGCTGCGGGCATCCATCCGGGAATTCGGGTTCCTTAATCCGGTAATCATTGATGGGGACTGCGGGATTATCGCAGGGCATGGGCGTGTGCTGGCGGCGCAGGAGGAAGGGATGGAAAAAGTTCCCTGTGTGCTGGCGGACCATCTGAGCGAAGCCCAGAAGAAAGCGTATATCTTGGCGGACAACCGTATGGCTATGGACGCCGGATGGGACGAGGAACTTCTGAGGATCGAGATTGAAAGCCTGCAGGGAGAGGAGTTTGACGTATCCCTGACCGGTTTCCGTGAGGACGAGGTGACAGACTTGTTTGCGGTACGTGAGGACCCGGACGATACGGGAAGCAATAAGGAGTATGACGAGGGGGAGTTTGGAGATGAGGAATTCGCGCACGAATGCCCAAGATGCGGCTTTAAATTCAACTGACCACAGGTTCCCATGGAAATGGCGGATGGATGATTTGAAGGACGTTCCAAAGAACGGAAAAACAGTATTCAGCTGTTTCTCCTGCGGCGGAGGCTCTTCCATGGGATATAAGCTTGCCGGGTATACGGTGCTAGGGAACTGTGAGATTGACCCGGAGATGATGAAGCTGTACAGGCGGAACCATCATCCGAAATATCCGTATCTGATGGATATCCGGGAATTCAATCAGCTGCAGGTCTACCCGGAGGAATTGAGGCATCTGGATATCCTGGACGGGTCGCCGCCCTGCTCCGTATTCTCCACTGCCGGGGACCGGGAGAAGGCATGGGGAAAGGAAAAGGCATTCCGGGAAGGACAGAAGAAACAGCGGCTGGATGATCTGTTCCTGCATTTCATCCGGACAGCAGAGATTTTAAAGCCTAAGGCAGTGATCGCGGAAAATGTTTCCGGCCTGCTGAAAGGCAACGCCAGGGGCTATGTGAATGAACTGCTGAAAGCCTTTAAAGCGGCGGGCTATGCGACACAGATCTTCCTGCTGGACGCCCATACCATGGGGGTTCCGCAGAGGAGGAGACGTGTCTTTTTTATTGCCCATCGCAATGACCTGGACCTGCCGAAGCTGAAGCTGGATTTCCATGAGAAGCCGATCCGCTTCGGAGAAGTGCGGAGCGAGCATGGGATTCCCTACCAGAAAGCGCTAATGACGGAGCTGGTGGCGAAAAGGAAGAAGGGGGATACCTGTTTCGCAGATATCTCCATTAGGGAACGCGGAAAACTGTCCATGTTCAACAATGCCATTGTGGAAGACTGCCGGGTGGCGCCGACCAATACCGCCTGCGCGATTGTAACCAGGTTCTGTGACGGGGAAAAATATTCCGTCCATGATTATGTGGCGACACAGACGTTTCCGGAAGATTATGATTTCATGGATCAGGAAGTCAATTATGTCTGCGGGATGAGCGTGCCGCCGGTGATGATGGCGAACATTGCCAATGAGGTGTACAGGCAGTGGCTGAAATACGTGTAAGGGGGGATGGTACAGCCGTGAGAAAACTGAAGAAGTATAAGCAGACCAGGTTCATGGCGAAGGGTTCCCATTATGACAAAGAGGCTGCGGACTACGCGGTGGCGTTTATTGAGAGCCTGTGCCATACGAAAGGGAAATGGGCAGGAAAGAAGTTTGAACTGATTGACTGGCAGGAGCAGATTGTCCGGGACCTGTTTGGGACGATCAAAGAGAATGGGTACCGACAGTTCAATCAGGCATACATTGAGATCCCTAAGAAGCAGGGGAAATCCGAACTGGCAGCGGCAGTGGCCCTGCTGCTGACCTGCGGGGATGGGGAAGAGCGTGCGGAAGTATATGGCTGCGCTTCGGATCGGCAGCAGGCGACGATTGTGTTTGATGTCGCGGCGGATATGGTGCGGATGTGTCCGGCGCTTTCCAAGCGGGTAAAGATCCTGGCATCCCAGAAGCGGATCATCTACCTGCCGACCAATTCCTTTTACCAGGTACTCAGTTCGGAAGCCTATTCCAAGCATGGATTCAACATCCATGGGGTGGTCTATGATGAACTGCACGCAGCTCCGGACAGGAGACTGTTTGATGTCATGACAAAAGGCAGCGGTGACGCAAGGATGCAGCCCCTGTTCTTTTATATCACTACAGCGGGGACGGATACCAACTCCATCTGCTATGAGACGCACCAGAAGGCAAAGGATATCCTGGAAGGTCGGAAGATCGACCCGACTTTTTACCCGGTGATCTATGGGGCGGATGAGGGTGACGACTGGACTGACCCGAAGGTTTGGAAGAAGGCCAATCCATCCCTGGACATCACGGTGGGGATGGACAAGGTGAGGGCAGCCTGCGAGTCAGCAAAGCAGAATCCAGGAGAGGAAAACTCCTTCCGGCAGCTGCGGCTGAACCAGTGGGTGAAGCAGGCGGTGCGCTGGATGCCTATGGAGAAATGGGATCAATGCGCTTTCGCGGTCAATGAAGAGGAACTGGAAGGGCGGGTCTGCTACGGCGGTCTGGATCTTTCCTCCACTACGGACATTACGGCGTTTGTCCTGGTATTCCCGCCCCTGGATGAGGAAGATAAATTCCAGCTGCTCCCGTATTTCTGGATCCCGGAAGAGACGCTGGATCTGCGGGTGCGCAGGGATCATGTCCCCTATGATGTGTGGGAGCGGCAGGGGTTCCTGCAGACCACAGAGGGGAATGTGGTGCATTATGGCTATATTGAGAAATTCATTGAGCGCCTGGGGGAACGGTTCAATATCCGGGAGATCGCTTTTGACCGGTGGGGTGCCGTACAGATGGTCCAGAACCTGGAAGGCATGGGATTCACGGTGGTTCCCTTCGGCCAGGGATTTAAGGATATGTCGCCGCCCACCAAGGAACTGATGAAGCTGACATTGGAGCAAAGGATTGCCCACGGCGGGCATCCGGTACTGCGGTGGATGATGGACAACATTTTTATCCGTACGGATCCGGCGGGGAACATCAAGGCGGATAAGGAAAAGTCCACGGAGAAGATCGATGGAGCGATTGCGGCGATCATGGGGCTGGACCGGGCGATCCGGTGCGGGAATGATACCAGGGAATCTGTTTACGATACCAGAGGACTGCTGGTGTTTTGACAGGATCAGGAGGTTTTCATGGGAATTTTAAGTTTGTTTGGATTTGGAAGGAGCAGAGATAAGCCGGAGAACCGGACGTCTGGCAGCGGCTATGCCTTCTTTATGGGAGGGAGCACATCCGGGAAGCGGGTGAATGAACGGACGGCCATGCAGATGACGGCGGTGTACTCCTGCGTGAGGATTTTGTCGGAGGCGGTGGCCAGCCTGCCATTACAATTCTATAGATATACCGATGATGGCGGGAAAGAAAAAGCGGTGGAACATCCGCTTTATTTTTTGCTCCATGACGAGCCGAACCCGGAGATGACGTCCTTCGTGTTCCGGGAGACGCTGATGACGCACCTGCTTCTGTGGGGCAATGCCTACGCCCAGATTATCCGGAATGGAAGGGGCGAGGTGGTGGCCTTATATCCCCTGATGGCGGACCGGATGTATGTGGATAGAGATGAGAAAGGGCAGCTGTACTATGAATATACGCTGTGTTCCGATGACGCCCCGACCATGAAGGGATCTGTGGTGCGGCTCTCCCCTTATGAGGTGCTGCATATCCCAGGGCTGGGCTTTGACGGGCTGGTGGGCTATTCGCCCATCGCCATGGCGAAGAACGCCATCGGCATGGCCATGGCCTGCGAGGAATACGGGGCGAAGTTTTTCGCCAACGGCGCGGCGCCTTCCGGGGTGCTGGAACATCCGGGGACCATCAAGGATCCCAGCCGGGTGCGGGAAAGCTGGCAGAGGACATTTGGCGGATCCGGGAACGCCAACAAGGTGGCGGTGCTGGAAGAAGGGATGAAGTATACGCCCATCTCCATCTCGCCGGAGCAGGCACAGTTCCTGGAAACAAGGAAGTTCCAGTTGGATGAGATCGCCCGGATCTTCCGGGTTCCGCCCCATATGATCGGGGATCTGGAAAAGTCGTCTTTCAACAATATCGAGCAGCAGTCCCTGGAATTCGTGAAGTATACTTTGGATCCCTGGGTGTCCCGGTGGGAGCAGTCCATGGTGCGTTCTTTACTGTCCAGGGAAGAGAAAAAGCAGTATTTCATTAAGTTCAACGTGGACGGCCTGCTTCGCGGGGACTACCAAAGCCGGATGAACGGCTACGCCACGGCAAGGCAGAACGGCTGGATGAGCGCCAATGATATCCGGGAACTGGAAAACCTGGACCGGATCCCGGCGGAGCAGGGCGGGGATCTGTACCTGATCAATGGGAACATGACGAAGCTTGCGGATGCCGGATTGTTCGCAGCAGGAAATAAAGAGGAGGAAGAAATCCGATGAAGAAGTTTTGGAACTGGAAAAGCAGGAAGATCCGGGATCAGGATTCCGGCGAAGAGAACGTTGAGAGAGTGCTGTTCCTGAATGGGACGATTGCGGAGGAGAGCTGGTATGACGATGAAGTCACGCCGGTTCTTTTTAAGGAAGAGCTGATGGCGGGAAGCGGCGATATCACGGTTTGGATCAACAGCCCCGGCGGGGACTGTGTGGCCGCGGCGCAGATCTACAACATGCTGATGGATTATAAAGGAAATGTCACGGTAAAGATTGATGGGATCGCGGCATCTGCCGCAAGCGTGATCGCCATGGCAGGAACAAAGGTATTGATCTCGCCGGTGGGGATGCTGATGATCCATAATCCGGCAACGATCGCCTGGGGAGATTCCGGAGAAATGCAGAAGGCCATTGAGATGCTGGAAAGCGTGAAGGATTCCATCATCAACGCCTATGAGATCAAGACCGGCCTATCCCGGACAAAGCTGTCCCACATGATGGACGCGGAAACCTGGATGGATGCCGGAAAAGCAGTAGAACTGGGATTTGCCGACGGGATCCTGAAACGTTCTGAAGTTCCGGATGACATGGAGCCGCCCGCGGTATCCATGCTCTATTCCGAAGCCGCCGCGGTCAATTCCTTAATGGATAAGATCGCGGCAAAGTGCAGGACAAAACAGAAAACCGAACCGACAGGCCGCAGCGTAGACAGTCTCTACGAGCGGCTGAATTTATTGAAGAATTAGAGGAGGACATGACGATGACGATTTTAGAACTGAGAGAAAAGAGGGCGAAGGCGTGGGAGGCGGCGAAAGCCTTTCTGGATTCCCACAGGA
>DBFBJF010000027.1:0-3580 GCA_048203265.1 Candidatus Merdiplasma sp. | reverse complement strand
TGCGGAAACTGCGCCATCCCAGCAGAAGCAGAAAACTGCGGGATTATCTTGATTAGAGTGGAGCGAAAGAGAAACATATGGATTTATCAGAACGATTATATGCTGTGGCAGGTCTGGTGACGCCGGGAAACCGGTTGGCCGATGTGGGCACTGACCACGGATACATACCGATCTATTTGATAGAGCAGGGAAAGATTCCCCATGGAATTGCCATGGATGTGAACCGGGGGCCCCTGGAGAGGGCCAGGGAGCATATTGCCCAGTTTGGCCTGGAAGAACAGATCGAGACCAGACTGTCGGATGGGCTGGAGAATCTGAAGGCCGGAGAGGCGGACACGGTGGTGATTGCCGGCATGGGCGGCGCCCTTACGGTAAGGATACTGGAGCGGGGGCTTTCCTTGCTGCCAACCGTCAGGGAACTGATTCTTCAGCCCCAGTCTGAGCTGGCAAAGGTCAGACGATGGCTTTGGGAACATGACTTTGCCATTGAGGATGAGGATATGGTAAAGGAGGATGGAAAGTACTATCCCATGATGCGGGTGAAGGGAGGACAGAGAACTCCGGCCCTTTCCCGGGAGGAACTGCAGTATGGTCCCATTCTCCTGGAGAAAAGACATCCCGTTCTCCGGGAGTATCTGCTGTGGGAGCGGGGAATCAAGGAAGCAATTTTGGAACAGATCCAGTGCTGTGGCGGGAAAAAAACGGAAGGACGCAGGCAGGAAGTGCAGGAGGCTCTTGAGCGCAACGCCAGGGCCCTGAGAATATTTGATGAACACGGCGGCGGAATTTGACATAGGATCGGAAAGGAAGGAATACAATACATATGAAATGCGGCGAACTGATCAGAAGGATAGAACAGGAGATTCCCCTGGAGGCGGCGGAGGGCTGGGATAACCCGGGGCTTCAGGTGGGCAGACGGGAGGCAGAGGTGCGGAAGGTTTATCTGGCGCTGGATGCCACGGACGAGGTGGTGGAGCATGCTGTTGCCTGGGGAGCGGATCTGTTAATCACCCACCATCCGCTTTTGATAGAAGGAATCCGCAGGATCAATTCCGATGATTTTCATGGCAGGAAGATCTTGAAAATGGCGGAACATCATCTGGCCCATTATGCCATGCATACCAATTTCGATGTATGCAGGATGGCAAGGGCGTGCAGCAGCCGTCTGGGGCTGACGGATCAGCAGATTCTGGAAGTCACGGGAGAAAATGAGAGGGGAGAAGCGCAGGGCATCGGAACGGTGGGGCTTCTGCCCCGCAGCATGACAGTGCGGGAATGCTGTGAGCTGGTAAAGCGGTCCTTCGGCCTGACCAGTGTAAGGGTTTTTGGCGATTTGAATCGGATGGTGCAGCGGGCAGCGCTCTGCCCGGGTTCCGGGAAGAGTCTGCTTCCTCAGGTATTTGAAAAGGGGGCGGAGGTATATATCACCGGTGACATCGGCCACCATGACGGAATTGACGCGGTGGATCAGGGACTGGCGGTGATTGATGCCGGCCATTACGGCGTGGAGCATATATTTATGGAAGAGATGGAGCAGTATCTGCAGGAGAGATTTCCGGAACTGACAGTGGAAAGGGAGAAGGGAAAAAATCCCTTTGCGGTTCTGTGACCGCTCCCGCAGGAAAGCGGACGGGAAAGAGAGAAGAAGTGTGAGGGCCGGAAAAACGGAAGGAGGCTGTGAAGAGGATGGAAGAGAAACTGATAACACTGGAGATTAACGGTGAAAAAAAGCAGTTTCCCCGTGGAACTACTTACCGGGAGCTGGCGGAACAATATCAGTATACCGAGAAGAACAGGATCCTGCTGGTGATGGCCGACAACCGGCTTCGGGAGCTGTACCGGAAGGCCAAGGATGGGGTGCGGATCCGGTTCATCACCATGGAGGAGACGTCAGGGTATAATGCCTACCGCAGAAGCATGTGCCTGATGATGCTGAAAGCGATCCACAACGTGCTGGGCCATGGAGAAGATTACCGGGTGGGGATTCATTTTGTGGTCAGCGGCGGGCTTTACTGTACCCTGCAGGGAGCGGTGCCTCTGACCCAGGAGTTTCTGGATCAGGTGAAGGCTTATATGGAACAGCTGTGCGGCCAGGCCATTCCCATTGAGAAACGCACGATGGACACGGGAGAGGCGGTGGAGCTGTTTCACAGCCATCACATGTATGATAAGGAAAAACTGTTCTGCTACCGCAGGGTTTCCAAGACCAATGTCTACAGTATGGGCGGGTTTGAGGATTATTACTATGGCTATATGGTACCGGATACCTCTTATCTGAGATGGTTTGACCTGAAGCTGTATCAGGAGGGCTTTGTGCTCTGTCTGCCCTCCAGGGCGAATCCGGAACAGGTACAGGAGTTTCGGCCCCTGGAAAAGCTGTTCCAGGTGCAGAACAAATCCCTGAAATGGGGAGAGACGCTGGATATTTTTTCCGTGGCGGATTTAAACAATCAGGTGGTGCAGGGCCAGACCAAGGAGCTGATTTTGACTCAGGAGGCCTACCACGAAAAGCAGCTGGCCCAGATCGCGGAGGAGATTGCCTCCCATCCGGAAAAGAAGCTGGTGATGATTGCCGGTCCTTCTTCCTCGGGAAAGACCACCTTTTCCCACCGCCTCTCCGCC
Organism: Candidatus Merdiplasma sp.; assembly: GCA_048203265.1. Lineage (GTDB taxonomy): Bacteria > Bacillota > Clostridia > Lachnospirales > Lachnospiraceae > Merdiplasma. The sequence goes on along the minus strand of DBFBJF010000027.1, from coordinate 958 downwards.
CAGCTGTCTGTTTACGGCCTGAAGCCCCATCCCATTCCCATGGATAATTATTTTGTGGACCGGGAGCACACGCCCAGGGATGAAGACGGAAATTACAATTTTGAATGTCTGGAGGCCATTGACCGGGAGCAGTTTAATGAGGATATGAACCGGCTGCTGGAGGGAGAAGCGGTGGAGCTGCCCACCTTCAACTTCAAGACCGGAAAGCGGGAGTACAAGGGAAATGTAAAGAAGCTGGGAAAGAATGATATTCTGGTGATCGAGGGGATTCACGGTCTCAACGACCAGCTCTCCTACCGGCTTCCCCGGGAGAGCAAGTACAAGATATATATCAGCGCCCTGACCCAGCTGAATGTGGATGAGCACAACCGGATTTCCACCACGGACGGCAGGCTGCTGCGGAGGCTGGTGAGGGATGCCCGCACCCGCGGCGCTTCCGCCAGGGACACCATCGCCATGTGGCCTTCGGTGCGGCGGGGGGAGGAGAACTATATTTTCCCCTACCAGGAGAGTGCCGATGTGATGTTCAATTCGGCTCTGATCTATGAGCTGGCAGTGCTGAAGATCTACGCGGAGCCGCTGTTGTTTGGCATCGGCCGGGACGTGCCGGAGTTTGTGGAGGCCAAGCGGCTGCTGAAATTCCTGGACTATTTTGTTCCCATCCCGGCGGATCAGATCCCCAACAATTCTCTGGTGCGGGAATTTATCGGGGGAAGCTGTTTTGATGTATGAAGTTACTATTCACAGCCGTTTCAGAATTGACAACAGATGTGTCGTGCTTGCACGTAAGCATTTGCTGTCAATTCTGAAACCAGACTGCGAAGCAGTCACCCCGCCCACATAAGCAGTCGTAGGGAAACGCTGATAAAAGCGTTTCCCGCGCCGGATTTGCGCCGCAAAGCGGCACTTTCCGTTGCAAATCCGTGCGCATCCTGCGAAGCGGCTAAGGAAGTGCTCA
>DBFBJF010000026.1:0-3221 GCA_048203265.1 Candidatus Merdiplasma sp. | reverse complement strand
CTCCCCGTTCCACCAGCATTGCCAGTGTGGGTGTCTGCACCCTTCCCACCACAAGACGTTTAAAATATTTTGTAGTAAATGCCCTGGTAGCGTTCATCCCAATGAGCCAGTCTGCTTTGGCACGGCAGACAGCCGCTCCATAAAGATTCTGGTATTCTGCGCCGTCCTTCAGGTGGGCGAATCCTTCCCGGATTGCCGTATCTTCCATAGAACTGATCCAGATCCGCTTGATAGGAAGACAGCTCCCGGATACTTCATAAACACGCCGGAAGATCAGCTCTCCCTCTCGTCCTGCGTCACAGCCATTGACGACATATTCCACGTCTTTCCGGTTCAGCAATTTCTTCAGCACTGTAAACTGCGCTTTTTTATCTTTTGCTACGGAAAGCCGCCACTCCTCCGGGAGAATAGGCAGGTCGGAAAATTCCCACTTCCGATATTTTTCATCATATTTCTCCGGCGGTACATACTCTGCCAGGTGTCCAAGGCACCAGCTCACCAGCCAGCCGTTTCCTTCCAGATAACCGTCCTGCCGCTTCTTCGCCCCTAACACTTTTGCATACGCCTGGGCCACACTGGGCTTTTCCCCTAATACTAAATACATCCAATACTCCTTTCCGCCCACAGAAAAAGCAGCCGGTTTCCCGGCTGTCCTTTCTTTCTGATTTTTTTCTGAGCGTCTATTCTTCCTCGTCCTCTTTATCTGCAGGCTCTTCGTCCTCTGCCTGATCTTCGTTGATGTAAGATCCGCCGTCATAGAACTCCAAGTCCTCTCCATCCTCCTGGGTTTCCTCTTTCTTTGGCTTTACAACTTTAAAATAATAACCGGCGCCAATCGCACCTGCCGCCAGAATCCCTATCGCCAGGATTGCTCCCATGTTCATGCCGCCTTCTTCCGGTTGTACTGTTTCCGTCTCTGCTTCCTCTGGTGCCACACTTGGCTCTGTCTCCGGGATCACTACCTGGGGTGTCTCCTCAGTTTGCGTTTCATCCATAAATTCTGCCAGGTCATTCTCATCAATCATGGAGAGCATATAGACATTTTCCGTATTACTGGATCGGTCTAATACCAGGAAAAAGGTATTGCCGTTTTTCGTCTGGATAGTCAAAAACTCTTTCGTTCCATCTTCTGCCTTATCATCCAGCACCTCCCCGTTTCCAGGAATGGAAAACGGAGTTTCTGCTCCCTCTGCCGCACCATCCTGGGCAGCCGCTTCTGTCTCTTCCCCGCTTTCCGTCTGCTCCGGGATTACCGGCTGTGTCTCTCCTACCGCAGCCTCCCCGGTAGTCTCCGTCTGTCCGGTATCTCCCGTATAGGCAAAAGCTGTCATGGCGGTGGAAGAAACTACCCCTGCCGCCATAGCAAAAACCATCAGCCATTTCTTAAATTTCCTCATGGTTTCTAACCTCACTTTCCGGCGCTGTTTTCTGCGCCATTTTTTCCATATCTTCACCCTGTCTGTCCGGCTCTGTGCCGTCTTTTCTGTCTGTATCTCCTGTCTCCGGCTCTTCTGCCGGGAGAGGAATGGAGACTGTCCCCTCCTGAATCCCCTCCAAAAGTTCTAACATCCGGTGGCTGTCCAGCTTCATAGATCGGATGGTTTTTACGATCTCCTGATTTTCAAGCTGTTCAGCCAACAGTTTCAGTTCTCTTAAATGTTCCTGCCACTCGGCAATCTTCTTTTCCGTTTTCCGGATTTCCTCCAGAACCCGGTGCAGTTTTCGGTTCATCTATTTCACCTTCCTTCCCGTATAATCACCCATGAATCCGTCCAAATGCCAGGAAATGTTCCTGCCAGTAAGCAGACGCAATGCTTGTATACTGAATGGGATTCCCGCAATGGATCATCATATTGTCGCCCACATAAATACCCACATGGCTCGCTCCAGGCGTATCATAGGTTCCCTGGAAGAAGATCAGATCTCCCGGCTTTGCGTCAGACGGAGAAACCTGCGAACAGTAGCCCATCAATCCATCCGTGGTCTGCCTGCCGATATTCCAGCCATTGCCGCAGTTATTGATCACCCAGCTCACAAAACCGGAACAGTCAAAGCTGGTAGATGGGGAACTGCCGCCCCATACATAGGGATAACCCAGATATTTTTCCGCCTCATGGATCATGTTGGCAAACTTCTGATCCGTCAGCGCTTCTGCCGGGATCTCGTAGCCAAAGTCACCGCCTCCGCCTGGAAGTGTTTCCGTATCAAACAGATAATCCCGGTTTCCGTATGTAGCGTTATACAGGTCATACCGGCCTTCCTCATTCTCGTCCATCAATTCCCGCAGCACGGCATCCAGCCCATGATTTGTCAGCGTTACATCCAGCCGGTTTACTTCCTGCGTTGTAGTCACTTCTACTTCCTGATTCCCATTGTCATCCGCAAGATAGGCTTCCCAGGTCTGATGTCCGTGAGCTGAGGCAGAAGTATGATCGCTGTAATACACATCAAACTGTACTCCGTACCGGGCAAAAGCCCCTGTATCTTCCACCACATACTCCACACCGTTCATCACTACTTTTGTGCCGATTGGTACAAAGGGATTGCTGGCATCCACGGCTATCGTATGGTTAGCCGTAGGATAAACACCGCTTGCCGTAGGACCGCCGGCCCACTGCCCGCAGCAGATGGAGCAACTGCAGTATCCGCTGGTTACAACCTGTCCCAGAGATTCTCCCACCCGTACCATCTTTGTTTCCGTCACAGTTTCCCTGGTACTTTCCGTAGTAATGCTGTACTGGAGCTGAAAGATTTCCTCAACCTCGTCTTTTACCTGTTCATAGGTAAACTCCCCGTATTTTGCAGAAAAATAGGAGATCAAGTGGTACGGATTGTGTGAGATTTCGTCAATCTGATAGCGGTACTCATCATAGCCAGGATGCCTGCTCTCCATACTGTTGATCTGTTCATTCAGCGCCGCTTCCAGTTCCAGATAAGCATCTTCCACCGCATGAATATCCTCATCTGTACTCCCATAAGTCGTACTGGCAATGGTAGAAGCCGCACCGCCCTGAATAGAAGCTCCGCAGCTTGCCAGAAGGGAGGCGATCATTACAAAAAACAATCCGGCAGCTACCACAATTCCTAAGATACCTTTGCTTTTTCCAACAATAGAAGAAGCCACACTCCTTGCTTTAGACGCAATGGTTTGTGTGGCTTTGGCTGTTCCCGCCGCTGTTTTCTTCCCTTTTTTCGCTGCTTGGTATGCCTTTTGATATTGG
>DBFBJF010000025.1:0-6464 GCA_048203265.1 Candidatus Merdiplasma sp. | reverse complement strand
CTTTCTCCTGGAACAACGAGCAATACTGATTAGTAGGGCGGAGTACCCTCTGCCCTGCTGATATCCCAGTCTGTCCGCTTAATATGGCCTGGACTGTCCGGGAAATACGGCCCTGCTGTCCGCAAAAAGTGGCTGTTTGCAGTACTACTGTTTTTACAGCCGTTTCAGGAATGGACAGCAGATGTGTCGCGCTTGCGCGTAAGCATCTGCTGTCCATTCTGAAACTAGACTGAGTTATTCTTTCACCCTACCGGTCCCAAGGCTGTCAATAATCGTAATAACCAGGCCTTTGATACTGTTTTCGGTGGTCCGGTAAGGAGCGATACGCAGAGTATAGTACTGTCCATTGGTGGCCACCACCTCCCGGTCGATGGGCGTCAGATTTTTCAGCACGCTCTGCGCATCCTCCACAATCTTCTCGTAGGGAAAACTGTGAGCAAAAATCTGGATGGAACGGCCAATGTCCTGCTCCATCAGCTGGAACTCCCGCCCCACGTACTCCGTAAATTTCCGGATGTTTAAATTGCCGTCCACAAACAGGATACCGATCATGGTGGAGGAAAGGAAGTTGGACAGATCGTTGGTCATCATGGTCAGCTCATCCACCTTCTGCTGATACTCGGTATTGACCGTGTACAGCTCCTCATTCACCGACTGTAGCTCCTCGTTGGAGCTCTGCAGTTCTTCATTGGCTGTCAGCAGTTCTTCATTGGCTGTCAGCAGTTCCTCGTTGGCTGCCTGCAGTTCCTCATTGACCGTCTCCAACTCCCCGATGGTCTTATGCAGATCATTCTGAGATTCCTGCAGTTCCTGCTCCAGATCTGTGATTCTCCGGGCCGCTGTGGAATCAATATCATATTTCTCCTGAATCCCATCCTCCTGAGGCAGCATCTCCTGATGATCCTGAAAAATAATGGCCGTCAGACCGCTCTCCTCCTTTTTCTGCAGCGGAATGGGATGCACACTCAGATCTACTTTCCTTGGGCCGGCCGGACTATCCACCGGTATTCCGGAATAGGTAACCGATGTATGTTCTGCCCGGCTGCGGCTCAACGCCGTGGAGGCAGCCAGACTCAAATCCTTGTTGAGAATATGAAACAGGTTAAAGGAAGCCTTCCCGGGCGCAATGGACACGTAGTCCATATAGTTTCCGAAGAAATGAATCACCGTGTTAGCCTCGTTGAGCACCAGGGAGGCCGGCATATACTTCTCCAAAAATTCCGTATAGACCTTTTCCAGTTCGTACTCCTGTTTTTCCATTCCCGGAACATTCACCGAGTGATGTGTTACCGGTTGAAAACTGGGTACATGGAAAGTGGGCGTCATCAGATTGTCCGTTTTCCCCGCGCTGTTGTGAATATAAATCTTTTCCACACTGCAGGCAGGCTTAAATACATCGGAATACTCGTTGGCCGTCTCGCTCTTTCCCAGAAACAGATAGCCCCCGTTCTTTAATGCGGAATGAAATACCGCAAACAGCCCTCGCTGGAGCACCGGTTGAAAATAAATCATCACATTGCGGCAGCTGATAAGATCCAGTTTTCCAAATGGCGGATCGGAGAGCATGTTGTGGGGCGCAAAAATAATCATCCGCCGGATCTCCTTGGAGATATGGTACTGATCGTTGCGCTTCATAAAATATTTTGCCAGCCGCTCCGCGGATACATCATCGATGATATTCTCCGAAAATACACCCTTTCCCGCCTGCTCGATTGCCTGAATGTCAATGTCAGTGGCAAAAATCTTAATGTCCCTGCGCACATGAAGTTCTTCCAGGATCTCCTGAAACAGAATAGCAATGGAATAGGCCTCCTCGCCAGTGGAACAGCCCGCGCTCCAGACGCGGATCGGTTCCTCCTCCCTAGCGTTCTGCACGATGGGATAAAGGGCCTTGGCCTTCAAGGTTTCAAAAAAAGAAGGATCCCGGAAAAAATTGGTAACACCGATCAAAATCTCTTTCACCAGGATGTTCACCTCTTCCTGACTGGTATCCAAAAATTTTGCGTACTCTGACAGATTCTCGCAATGATTGACCACCATCCGCCGCTCAATTCTCCGCAGGACTGTAGTCCTCTTATAATGGGTGAAATCAATGCCTCTGACCTTTTTCATCACTGCGTAAATGTGAGAAAAATTCTCCTCATCCGTGGGGCCCATTTCTCCCTTCTCGGGCTCAATCATGGTGCGGTATTTGGAATAGTGAAGGATCTCCCCCGCAATATCCTTGGGGGAAAGTATGTAATCCACCACCCCGGTATTGATGGCACTCCGGGGCATACCATCGAACTTTGCGCTCTCCGGTTCCTGCACGATCGTCAATCCGCCTTTTTCCTTTACCGCCTTCACTCCGTTGGTCCCATCCGATCCTGTTCCGGACAAAATTACCGCAATGGACCGGTCTCCCTTCTGCTCTGCCAGGGAAATCAGAAAAATGTCAATAGGATGATTGAGCTGTCCCTGCATGTACTCTGTCAGATACAGCCTTCCCTCCCGATAGGTAATATTCATCTTTGGCGGGATCAGATAAACCCGGTTCGGCTCGGCCTTCATGCCGTCCTCCGCCTGAAGAACCATCATCTCTGTATATTTTCCCAGAATATCCGCCATCAGGCTTTTGTAATCCGGCGCCAGATGCTGCACCACCACAAAGCTCAGTCCACTGTTTGCCGGCATAAAGCGAAAAAACTGCTGCAGCGCTTCCAGACCGCCGGCCGAGGCGCCCACACCCACTACAAAAAGCTCCTCCTCATCCGGTACCGCCTCTGTACTATATTTTTCCTGTTTCCGCGTCATCCCTCATCCTCCTTTTTCTGCGGCCGCAAATACTTCTTTTCAAACTCCTCCAAGGACATAGGCCGGTCATAGTAAAAGCCCTGGGCACAGATACATCCATCCTCCAGCAGCATCTCTGCCTGAGTCCGTGTTTCCACTCCCTCAGCAACGCAGAGGATCCCGCATTTCTCACAGATCTGCACCAAATCCCTCACAATCATTCTGGACATTTCATTGTCGATCATATTTTTAATCAGGCTCCGGTCAAGCTTGATCGAATGAAACTTCAGCTTCGCCAGCATATTCACATTAGAATAACCGGACCCGAAGTCATCCAGTGAAAACTGAAGCCCATATTCCCCAAACCGGCGAATCAGCTCCGCAAAAGTATTGTTTTCAAAATCCCCCGCTGTCTCTGTAATTTCCAACTCCACCAATTCCTGGGGCACCCTGGGATAATGGCTCATAATTGCCAGTACCGAGGCCAGCGCGGAAGGATTCAGCAGGGTATTCCTGGAAAAATTACTGGACACGGGAAACATGGCGTATCCTTTTTTTCGCCACTGGTTTAAGGCATCCAACATCCGGTCAAATACAAAATAGTCCAGTTTCTGTATCGTGCCCTCCTTTTCCATCGCTTCAATTACCCGACCATGAGATAGCAGCTTCCCATCCCGATCTAAAATGCGCACCAGTGCCTCGGCTCCCATCAACACACCACTGCGAATATCAATTTTGGGCTGCAGATAAATGGTAAACTGTCCTGAGGCCTGAAGCTTCGCCATCGCTTCCTGTTCCAAAAATAGTTTTTCCTCTCTTAGCCGGAACTCTGTATCAGGCTGGGGCATCGGCGTATCACATTTCATAAGGGAACGAGCTTTCTCCACCAGATCCCGGGCAGCAAATACGCCGTCAGACCAGGTACATCCCATGCGAATCTGTCCGGCATATTGGCCGTTCAGCATTTGCTTTGCTCTGGCACAGGCATTTAAAAAGGAGTGATATACCACATCCGTACAAAGGACAAGGAACTCGGTCTCTTTGGTATGAAACAGCAAGGATCTTCCAAATACCTTCAGCAGCACCTCTGAAATGCGCAGCAGCAGCTGCCGCCCATATTCAAACCCGTTTACAGTTTTCAGATGCTCATAATCCGGTACATCCACCATCAGGACGCCCAAGGAGCTGTACTCATCCGAAGCAATGGAATACAGCATATCCATACAGTCATCCATATTGGGAAGCGCATAAAAACGATCCAACAGAGAAGACCGTACGCCTTCGCTGTGGATGCGGCTCCGCGCCCTGCTCAGCAGAGGCAGGATTTTATCCAGAAGAGCGGTCCGTTCAACATATCTCTGTGGATTTTCCATGCACAACATCTGTTCTGAATCTCCCACATTGTCCATCGGATATATGGCATACTGCCAGGACGATTTTTCTCCATTTCCCGGGCGGGCCAGGAGCATTGGCTTGGGATTTTTGGCGTAGTTGTCTATCACCGGAAAACTGCTGGTTCGCTTCCCGGAAATGGACTGCTGAATACTGCACTTTCCTGATGCCACCCATTCATTGAGCATAGTCATAATTTGCTTATCCTCAGTCAGCATCAGAATATATACCCGGTCTGCCTTATAATACAAACCGATTTTACCGAGTACGCCATTGATCGCATTTCCCACATGATCTGATTCCAGCATCAGCTCCATACACTCCAGGGCCATATCTTTGTCTTCCTCTGTCATCATATGGGATAGTTCCAGGGAATATTGATGCATCCATTCCACCGGGTCTTCCAGCGTGCCCTTTCCCCAAAGGCCGGCCTCCTTCTCCTGACAAAAGTCAACCATATCGGCTGCTTCCCCGGCATGCAGAGCGCAAAGCCGCGATACAGCAAGCAGCATATCTTCCAGGACACAGTCTTTCATACTCCCCTGGATTGCTCCAGCCACAAACCGCAGAAATTTCATCTCACGCATTCCGCTCAGGGAAATCCTGGCAAAAGAAAAGGCATTGTCCATGTAACTTCGTATCTGCGCTTTCGACTCTCCTCCCGGAAAGAAAATAAGAAGATTATGCGCATCCCCTCTGCCCACCAGGCAGTCTGTACTCAGAAATACATGCAGCGCAGTCACAATATCCTGTTCCTTGCGTCCTCTTCCATCCTCAAAAAACAGTTCATCTGCCCCCTCGATGCAGACCTGCACCAATGTGCAGACATTTCTTCCCCCCTGTTCCATCAATCCGCGAATCAATTTCTCCAAGGTCTCTTCCGTGTAAACGCCTGTTTCAGGATCAGTCTGAGCTTTCTCCTTTAAACGCCTTTCCCACTGGGTCCGATGATCCAGCCTGCTCAGATAGGCATACAGACAAACCTCCCGGGTCTCCGGATCTCTGGCCAAATTAACCCCCACAGAAATCCTGCGGATACTTCCATCCGTATCGATTACCCGGCATTTTTCATAAAACCAACATCTGCCCTTCTCAAACTCTTCCAGTAAACATTCCCGCTCAAACTCTTTCCGGAACCGCTTCACATCCTCGCTGGAGAACAGGCGGGAGATTCCTTTCTCTATAATCTCATCATAAGTCTGGTACTGAATCAGGCGGATGCGCTCCCTCCCCTCCAGTATCAACTTCTCTACTGCATCCGTTGTGAGATTTGCCTGCAGAAAACAATACAGATTCGAATACAAATCCGCCGGCATAATTCTGCGCTGTATAAACCGGGTCTGCTGGCAGGGAATATAAGAAAGATCCTCCTTAATACCTATGGCTTTTATCGGACGGCCATTTTCATCGCAAAACATACGGTAAGATATCGCAGACCACCCATAGCAACTAGTCTGCCGGTACTGTACCATAAAATTTCCACTGTTTTGCATTCGGCCTTCCAACAGTTCCCGCCCAAATGCCCGAAAGGCCTCCGCCGAGCCACTGTGAATCCTTCCGCTCTCAATCAAAGACTCCGGAAAATCCTGATAGGAATCCTGACGTCCTGACAAAATATTTCCCGTATAGAGAAGGCGAAACACTTTGGATCGCACATCCACTTCCCAGAGCTGATAATCCGTCTGATCCGCCACAAAACTGAGCCATGCCTTTTTCTCATCCAGCTGACTTTTCAACCGCTCAAGTCCCGCTGTATTGTGTGAAATTTCAATCACAATGGGATCCCGCTCTTCATTTTCCATTCTGACCTGCAAAAGCCGAACCCGGCAGGAAGTCCAGCTCTGCCCGTCCAAAGACACCCGATAACTGCAGTTTCCCGGCTTTCCATTTCTTGCAGTTTCCCGCACAAGCTCCTCATAACTCTGACGATCATCCGGATGGATCTGAATTTCCGTTCCCTTTGCGCTCTCCTCATCCAAGGACAGGCGGCGATAGAAACCGGGACTTACATAAACCGTTTTCAACGTCCGCCCCACCTCAATAACCCGCACGCCCTCATCGATATAGTGAAACATCATCTGAGAGGCCGCTGGAGCAGCCAAGCCTCGTTTCAATTCCTCCTGCGTATCCGATGAGGCATACACATAAAAATGGTGGTTTTCATTCTTTTTGGCCATCTCCAAAGCATACTCTGCCTTCCGCAACAGGCAAGTATAAGACTTCTCACTGTCAGTAGATAAATATACCCCCACATAAATCCCCGGTATTTCGCTTTCATCGTCACCCCAGGCAAATCGAAG
>DBFBJF010000024.1:0-3878 GCA_048203265.1 Candidatus Merdiplasma sp. | reverse complement strand
GTTTTGATGCATTTATCCAAGGGGAGAAGGCCTTATACCTGGTTCAGGCAGGGCTATTTGAAAAAAAAGCAAATGCGGATAGCTTAGTGAAAAAGCTAAAAGCAGCTGGATTTAATGCCATCATCAAATAATACCGTGGACTGATAGGATATATCATCATTCGATATAATCTAACAATTTCCTTCCTATGTAATCTAAGTGTGTTATTTTACATAGGAAGGAGCAATGACGTATGATAAGAATTTTATTATCGACACGGCTCGGCGAAAGAAAATGGAACCAGGCTGATTTGGCGCGGGCCACTGGGATTCGCCCAAACACGATTAATGAGTTGTACCATGAGATTGCAGAACGGGTCAGCTTCGAGCATCTGGACCTGATATGTGAAGCATTGGACTGCGATTTGGACGAGTTGATCGTGCGTGTGCCAAATAATGTAGAAAAAATCACACACACGAAAGCGGGAACATTAATTTCGCAACCACGCAGATAGTGCTGCAACGCTATCTCTCTGAGGGGGCTTCAGTGAAGCCTCCTTTTTTTGATTGCATTTTTTTGAAATTGTATATATAATGATGGAGATAGACATGCCGTAATGAGAAGTACCAATATGGTACCTGTTTTTGGAGCAACCTGAAAAAACGAGAAATATAATGTGGATTATATGGAAAGAATGAAGGGGAAAATACCCATTGGATCCCAAAAACAGTCCACATTATTAATATAGGGTAACTTATGGGAAAGAGAGTTAAGGTAAACAGAAGTTGGGCAAAACAAACAGCCAAACGATGAAAAGTCTCCCGAAACAGGAGCGGCCTTACGAAAAATGCTGGCGTTCTGGAGCCGGCAGTCTGACAGACGCGGAGCTTCTGTCGGTGATACTCCGGACGGGTTCAAGAGGGGAGCCTGCCCTGGAGCTTTCCAGAAGAATACTGTCACTGTCTCCGAAGGGAGGGCTGTTGGGCATCTACCATATTTCTCTCCAGGACCTGATAAAGGTGAGGGGAATCGGCCCGGTGAAGGCAGTGCAGTTAAAGTGTATTGCGGAATTGTCCCGAAGAATGGCGAAGGAACAGGCGGGGAGCGCCCTGTCCTTTACGGATCCGCAGACCATTGCGGAATATTATATGGAAGATTTCCGGCATGAGGAGCAGGAGAAGCTGATGGCGCTTCTGCTGAATAACCGGGGCGGACTGCTGGGGGAAGAGATCATCTCCAAGGGGACAGTAAATGGAACCATGGTTACTCCCAGAGAGATTTTTCTATGCGCCCTGGCCCACCATGCGGTTTCCGTCATACTGGTGCACAATCATCCCAGCGGTGATCCCACTCCCAGCAGGGAGGACATGCTTCTCACCAACCGGGTGAAGGAGAGCGGAGAGCTTCTGGGGATTGAACTTCTGGATCACATTATTATCGGGGATCATTCGGCTGTCAGCTTTCGGATGGAGAATCTGATCTGACAGGATGCTTTAAGGGGAACTGCTTATTATGTTATTTCAGAATATATGCGGGGTGGATTTGGGAACGGATACCATCAAACTCCGGGATAAAAGCGGCAAAAAATTTATGAACAGCAAAAATATGATTGCGATCCGCAATCAGACCCAGGTGATTGCCATCGGGGATGCCGCCTATGAAATGTACGAAAAAAATCCGGTGAACGTGGAGGTTTCCTGCCCCATGGTCAACGGAGTGATTGCCAGTGCCACCAACATGGAACTGGTACTTTCTTATACACTGAAAAAATTCACCTCTTTTGCCCAGGCAAGTTCCGGTATCTGCCTGGCTGTACCAACCAATGTGACCCCTGTGGAGCAGAGGGCATTTTTTAATGTGCTCAGCGGCCGAATCAATGCCACCAGAGTGAGGCTTGTGGACAAAGGGATCGCCGATGCGGTGAGCATCGGGCTTCCGGTTCTCTCCTCTAAGGGACATATGATTGTCAACATTGGCGCCGACACCACGGAAATATCCGTGATCTCTGGGGGACACGTCATTCTCGGACAGACGCTGAAAATCGGCGGAAAAAAGCTGGATGAGGATATCTGTACCATGATCCGCAGAAAATTTAATATCAATATCGGACACAAGACGGCGGAGCGATTAAAAAACAACCTGGCTTTTATGATCAACGGTCCCAGGCTGGAGCAGAAGGTGTTCGGCATTCACACGCTTTCCGGCCTTCCCAAGACGGATTCCATTCCGTCTCTGGCTGTGAGCGTGGCCATTGTGGACACCATTGACCAGATCGTGGAAAATATACGGTCGGTCTATGACCGGACGCCTCCCCAGCTGATGAAAGATATTGCCCAGGAGGGAATTTTCCTTACGGGCGGTGTATCCATGCTGTTAAATCTGCCCATCTACGTTCAGAAAGAAGTGGGACTTCCCATTTACCATATCCAGGATCCCGTCAACAGTACGCTGCGGGGCCTGATTGAGATTATTAATAATAAGGAACTGAAGGTACTCACCCGGCTTCCAAAGCTGTAAAGGAGTTACATATGAGAAGAAAAACCAATGAAAAAACCACCAGCAAGGTCTTATTACTGATTTTAAGTATCCTGTGTGCTGTGCTGATCATATTCTCTTTTCTGGGGAATACAGTCACCGGACCGGTGCGCCAGATTACCGGCTCGCTGATTGCCCCGGTGCAGAAGGGCATCAACGGATTGGGAAGCTGGATTTCCGGCCTCACCGCCAATTTTTCTGACGCGGCCACGCTGCGGGAGGAGAATGCGGCTCTTCAAGAGCGGGTGGACCAGCTCACCGCCGAGAACAGCCAACTGGTCCTGGACCAGGAGGAGTTAAAGCGTCTGAGGGAGCTGTTTGACCTGAGCGGCCAATATTCTGACTACGAACAGGTGGGCGCCAGAGTGATCGCCAAGGACAGTGGAAACTGGTTTGACAGTTTTACCATCGACAAGGGAAGCAGCGATGGGATACAGGTAAACTGCAACGTCATATCCGGCGGCGGTCTGGTGGGAATTGTCACGGAGGTGGGTCCCAACTGGAGTACGGTGCGCTCCATTATCGATGACAACAGCAATGTGAGCGCCATGGTTTCCACCACCTCTGACACCTGTATCATTGCGGGGAATCTGCAGCTGATCGACCAGGGAACTCTAAGCCTGGTACAGCTCACCGATGCGGACAATCAGGTACATGTGGGAGATAAGGTGGTGACGTCCAACATCAGTGAGCGCTATCTGCCGGGAATCCTCATCGGCTACATCAGCGAACTGAACAACGATGCCAACAATCTGACCAAATCCGGACAGATTACCCCTGTGGTGGATTTTCAGCACATCCAGGAGGTACTGGTCATTCTGGAAGTAAAACAGTATGTGGCCAGCACCGATGACGCCAGCGAGGAGAGCACCGAGGTCATCAATGACCTGAGCGACACGGCGTCCTAGGAGACCAACGCCGGGGAGACCGGGACAGAGGCGCCTGCCGCGCAGTAATTCTTCCAAGGCGGCAGACAGAAAGGAGAGGAATCATGAAACGGAAAATTGCCATGACTCTGCTGATCATCATCAGCTGCATTCTGCAGTGCAGTTTTTTTCAGCTGATCGAGATCGCTTCCATCAAGCCAAACCTTCTGATTATTATAACGGTTTCCTTCGGTCTGATGCGGGGACGCAGGAGCGGCCTGCTCACCGGATTCTTCTGCGGTCTTTGCTATGACCTGCTTTTTGAGAGTGTGTTCGGATTTCAGGCTCTGATTTACATGTGGATCGGATATTTCGCGGGATTTTTCTACCGGATCTTTTATGACGATGATATTAAAACACCACTGCTTTTGATTTCCGTAGCGGATTTGTTTTATGGCTTTTGCCAGTATTGCTTTACCTTCCTTCTTCGGGGAAGAA
>DBFBJF010000023.1:0-10505 GCA_048203265.1 Candidatus Merdiplasma sp. | reverse complement strand
TCCTTACAGAGCTAAGGAAGCGCTGAGCACTTCCTTAGCCGCTTCGCAGGATGCGCACGGATTTGCAACGGAAAGTGCCGCTTTGCGGCGCAAATCCGGCGCGGGAAACGCTTTCATCAGCGTTTCCCTAAGACTGCTTATGTAGGCGGGGTGACTGCTTCACAGTCTGGTTTCAGAATTGACAACAGACTCTTACGTGCAAGCACGACGCACCTGCTGTCAATTCTGAAACGGCTGTGAATAGTTACTTTGAATATATTGTACTCCCCGGGCGATCTGGTTACAACACCTTTCCGGTTGAAAAATTTTGTAAAGAATGACTATTTTCAAAATGACGAAAAATGCCATCTGCCTGAAAGGTATAAAATTCCTCCAGTTACAAATACTATTTCCAGAAACGGAAAGTACAGTAAATGGAGGAATCTTTATAATATGAAAGCTACAGGAATTGTGAGAAGAATCGACGATCTGGGCCGGGTGGTGATCCCTAAGGAGATCCGCCGCACTCTCCGGATCAGGGAAGCTGACCCTCTGGAAATCTTCACGGACCGGGAGGGTGAGATCATACTGAAAAAATATTCCCCCATCGGGGAGCTGGGAAACTTTGCGAAGGAATACGCGGAGGCCCTGGCGGACGCTTCCGGTCACAGCGTCTGCATCACGGACCGGGACCAGGTGATCGCCGCCGCGGGGGGAATAAAGAAAAACACCATCGGCCATCCCGTCACCGGACAGCTGGAGGAGGTTATGAATGACCGGGAACATGTGCTCTCCGCCATATCCGGCCAGGAGCACGTAAAGATCACCAATGAGGACGCAGGCCAGGATCTTCCCCAGGTCATCAGTCCCATCATCTGCGAGGGGGACGTGATCGGAACCGTGATCCTGCGCTGCAAGGATCCCAAGGGCCGCATGGGGGAGACCGAGCAGGTGCTGGCCAAATGCGCCGCCGGTTTTATGGGGCGGCAGATGGAGCAGTAAGCTTTCGTCACCGCAGAGACTGCCGTGCCATAGAAAGGAATCTATCGCACAGCAGTCTTTTATCCTTTCCCCTGCCCGTCCGCCCCGGGCATACGGGCAGGGCCCAGATGCTCTGATAATAACTGCTGCACTTCTTCCGCCTGCCCCTCCTCCATTCTGTTTTGGTTCAGAAAAAGATGGGTTCTTCCCTCTATATGAATAAACTGCCCCAGGACTTCCCAGCAGTCAAATGCGCTCCAGAGGTATTGAATCCGGCCGTGTTCGCAGATCACCCCGATTCCGCTGTCCCGGAATACATAGCCTTGAACCGGGCTGTTTTTTAACATGATCTCTTCCTCCCGGCGCCATCTGCGCCGAAGCATAATTTTCCCAAACAATCCCCGGATAAACTCCCAGATGCTGAGCATCAGGAACAAAATTCCCACCAAGTCATCCCCGGCAAAAAAGAACCCGGTCAGGGAAACTGCCAGGAACAGGACGCCCCGCAGAAAATTCTTCAGCCGCATGCGGAGAATCTCTTTCCCGATTTCCCTTTTTCCCAGCACCCAGCAGACCACGCGCTCCCCCTCTTCCGGGTCATACCTGCGCTCGTACCGGATCCCTTCCTCCGGAAGTTCCGGCTTATCCCCGGCTTCCTCCATCTCCGGCGCCTCATCTCGCCGGACATTCTTCAGCAATTTCTTTAATTCCGCAAGCTCCTTCGCGGTCAGGTGCCGGTCATCCACATAATAGTACTGCTCTGTTTCCGTGATCAGATAGATCAGATGACCAAAAATGCCCCATCTGAAAATTCCACTCCAGCTAAAATTTGCCTCACAATCATCAGTGGCACAGACAACTCCTTCCTCTGAGAAGGCGTAGGAGGTGACCCGGTTTTGAAACAAACGGGGCCTGATCTCACCGGCAATTTTTTTCATATGCCGAAGCTGCTCCCGCTTAATTCCCCGCACACTCTGATAGAGACTCCACACGCCCACCAGGACGGACAGCGTCCCCTGCCGCCAGTCGTATGCCCGGTACTCCATAATGGCATCCAGCAGAAACCAAATTCCTGCCATTATGCCAAACACCTTGAAACCCGCAAGCCGGTCATTCCACAACAAATACAGCTTCCAGAAAATTTTCTCATCCTTCCGCCGATGCTTAAACAGATAGTGAACACTCATCCTTCTTCCCCCACAACAACAATCTGTCCGGCAGCTGTCTCTGTTTCCTCCGCCGTTTCCGTCTCAGTGCTCTCCGGCTGACTCTCCTCCGCCCCCACAATCACCTCACGCCAGGTTTCCGGTTCCCGCCAGTAGGAGCTTTCCGGCTCTGCTGTTTCCCCATCCGCTTTCTCCGTGGAATTGATCTTTGCCCCGATGTCCTCCGGATACTCCCGGATATCATAGCGGCCATTTCTCTCCTCCAGATAGTAGGAATGGTCCGCGTAGATGACATCCCCGCTTCCCTCCATGACCAGGCTTCCCGTATCGTCCAGTATGTAGGAGCGCTCGAAGGAAGTTCCCGCTGCGTTGCCTTCCAGCACAACCGTGTATGCTCCTCCCTTCACGCTGACGATCCCGGCCTCCTCGCTCAATTCCATCTCCTGTCCATCGATCACAACCCGGTTATATTCCCGTCCCAGAGCTGAGTGCACCGCGTAGCTGTCCAGGCCGAACACATATTGGTCTGTCAGTGGGGCGGTTACGGTAAAGGTATCGCCATAGACATCGTTCCGGGCATCGTAAATGCAGTATTCCCTCCCCTTTCCAAAGAGAAACAGTCCGTTTCCTCCATACCGGATACTGTCATATTCCTCCGTAACCACGATCTCCCTTCCCGTTGTCAAATCAAGGAACTGCGATGGATTTCCGCCGTATAAATCCCGGAACTCCAGATAAGCTTCATCCGTCTGCCCGTATTGATTTCTGGCATACCCGATATATCTGCGATTCCAGTCTGAGTATAGGATGTTTCCCTCCGCGTCACATAAATATTCTATATAATAGTCTCCGCCGTCTGACTCCGGCAGCTCGTAGACTCCTCTCAAAATCAGAAAGCGGTCTCCCACAGTGTCAACGATCTCCATCCCAGCCTGAGGAATGGCAATTCCCAGTGAACGGTTTTTTTGGGATAAGCGATCCCCATCCAGGTACACCTGCCCCTGACTGTCATAAATACACACTTCTCCATCCGCACCCGTTCCATTGGTCAAGACCAATTCTCCGATCCGGAAAGTCTCCTGCGTGCCTGACTCAACAGGCCGAAGCTGACTGTCATATTCCTGACCGCCAATCTCGAATGACTGAAGTTTTCCGTCCCGCACAGTGAAAGCAAAGGAATTTCCCGAGGGCTCAACGATCCATGAGCGGGTGGCAATATCCCACAGTCCACCGTTGTAGGCGGACCCCATATTTAAAAACAGCAGGCTGTCTTCCCCGATCTGTCCCACCTTGGGTTCCACCAGATCTCCCTGGGGACTGATCACATACTCCACACAGGCATCCTCCAAATCCAGAATCTCATCCCCGCCGGAAGCGTACACCACCACTCCACTGTTATAGTCTCCATCCCTGGCACACAGATAGACCGTATTCTCCGGCAGGCGAAGCGTTCCCGTATTTTCCCCGCTCAGTCCGCAGCCGGTCAGTCCCAAAAGCACAAAACACATTACCGCAATCCTATACCCTGTCCTGCTCAAAAAACGCATCACCCTCTGTCTTTAAAATCTCCCTTATCTTCCCGCTTATCTCCCGGTAGTAGCTGTCCTTCGGCAGCCTCGCCGCCTCCCGCTGCGCCCGTTCCAGATGATACCGCTCCCATTTCACATCTCCCAGGCTGTGGTAATTGCGAAACTGGGTGTAGTGATAACACAGATACCAGTTCCCCTGCTCCGCATTTCCAAAGAAATACCAGATCCGGTCAGCCAGCAGGGCCGACTCTCTGCAGTTCTGGTTTTTCATCATAAGGACCGCGTAATTCAGGCCGGATGTATTCCAGACATGGGGAACTGTATTTTTATATTCATAGCAGGCATAATACCACAGCGCTGACAGCGGTTCCTGATCACTGATGGGATTGAGCTTCTTCATGAGTTTCACCCGCTCAGCCGTCAGCACCGTCACCCATGCCGCAAAACAAGCCAAGAAAAACAGTACCTCAAAGAGCACCGCACTCCATCCCCACCCCTGCGTGTCCAGGCACAGGAAGGCCACAAACCACAGGAAGGCCTGGGAAAGCCCGCACAAAAGGTATGCTTTCCTTACCGCTCCTTTTCTGATCCAGGTCAGGATTTCCGGATGGGAATTTTCCATGGGATGGCTCTTTTCATATTGCTCCAGGAGCTGGTCCAGTTCCCCATATGTTCGGTTCCGTCTTTTCCATCTTCTGCTTCCCGCCCAGGAAGCCGGAAGGCAGACCACCACCGCTATCCCCTCTATCAAAGCCAGATACCCGCAAAAAGTCTTCCATCTGTCCCCGGAAGATTCCTCCACGTAATAATGGCCGGTATTGTAGATCCCCTCCTGGGCCGCGCCGAAACTGTATCCGTTTTCCGGATCCTGAAACGCGCAGGCCGCATATTCCCCGGTCCACTGCAGGGGATCCGCCCCTTCCGTCAGGGGCTCCTGCTCCCCCAGCCTGGGCCTGCTGCTTCGAAATTCAATCCGGATGCTGCTTATCTGCTCCCCGGCATCCTGTTCCTTGTGCACCTCCAGGTACAAAAGCGTTCCCTCCCCATACGGTTCTGAGGAAACCTGACAGGAAATCTCATCCGCCCCTGCCCTCACATCCGTCACCGTTCCCGGTACATAATAGCAAATCCTGCTCTCACCCGCGTCCAGGGATACCGAGAGCACTCTGGTGACCATTCTCGGCAGAAACAAATACAACATCAGGCCACAGAGGCAGACCGCCGCTGCGATACCCACCCAAATTCTTAAAAATTTCTTTCTGTTCATGCTTCTCACTCTAAATCCGGTACTGCTGAAACTGGGAAAATACCGCAAAATCACTTCTTCACCATCGGTTTTTCGCAGCAATTCCCGCCCTGAAATCATTTTTATCATACCACACAAACCGCCAAAACGGCTTCCAGTTCATCATTTTTTCACAATTAAGACAGCAAAACAGGAATTTCTGAATCAAAGACTTTTCGCTGGTCATCCGCCCCGGATTCTGGTATACTGACCCCATGCGGCCCAAACGGATGACCGCCATGAAAATTCTGGAAGACAGGTGGAATACATACTATGAATAAAAAAGAGATATCGGAAATCAAAAAACAGTTTACCCCGGCCAACTGCTCCGCCACGCGGATCTGCGGCTGCTACGTGGACGGGGAAAAAAATAAGGTGGCGCAGTTTAAAAACGCTTTTCTCTCCCTTCCGGAGGAAGAAATCTTCAAATATTTTGAAATTTTCCGGAAGACCCTCTCCGGCACCCTGGGAAAAAACCTTCTGAACATGGACTTTCCCCTGGAGACGGAGATGGAGGGGGGAACCCAGGAATTCCTTCTGAAGCTGCGGGACAGCGGGCTGAAGGATGATGAACTGCTGGAATCCTACTACGATAAGGTGATTGACTCCTTTACCTACGGGGAGAACTATCTGATCCTGCTGATTCACGCGGCCTACGATGTGCCCGGAAAGGCCTCGGACAATCTGGAGATGTTTGACGCCTCCGATGAGGTGTACCAGTTTATCATCTCCTGCATCTGCCCGGTGAACCTGGCCAAGCCCGCCCTCTCCTACAACCCGGAGGAGCACTGCTTCCAGAACCGGATCCGGGACTGGATCGTGGACCTGCCTCTGCTGGGCTTTCTCTTCCCCGCCTTCAACGACCGCTTCAGCGATCTGCACAGCCTGCTCTACTACTCCAAAAACGCGGAGGAGCTCCACTTTGATTTCACAGACAGCCTGCTGGGATGTACCCTTCCCCTGTCCGCTGAGAGTCAGAAGGAGGCCTTCCAGGAGCTGATTGAGGAGACTCTGGGGGACGCCTGCGACTATCAGGTGGTGCGCCAGATTCACGAAAATCTCCACGAGCTGACGGAGGAGAAGAAAGACAGCCCGGATCCGGTGGTCCTCAGCCAGGCCGAGGTCCGCAATCTGCTGTCCCTCTCCGGTGTGGACCGGGAAAAGCTGGAAAATTTCGACCAAAATTTTGAGGCCACTGCGGGAAGCAATGCCTCCTTCATGGCCTCAAACATCATGAATACCAGAAAATTCGAAGTGAAAACCCCGGATGTGACTATCCAGGTGAGCCCCGACCGGGCGGATCTGGTGGAGCGGCGCGTCATTGACGGGCGCCCCTGCCTGGTCATCCCCATCACCGATCAGGTGCAGGTAAACGGCATCACCGTGAAGAACGACGGTGCCGGAAAGGAAGATTCATACTGAAGCGCTCTCCCTGGTACATCTTCACATGCTTCCCGATGACAATCAGACCCACCAGACAGCAGCCCAGGCTGATCACGCTGGGCCCCAGCGTCCGGCCGCAAACAGCAGCCCACACGCCGAAGGTGACAATGGAACGCATATAGTGGGGATTGATCACCACCACCAGGGAAAACAACAGATAACAGATGACCAGCAGAATCACCGGCATCAACAGGGGGTGAAGTCCCAGCACGGCTCCAAAGGAGGCCGCAATAGACTTCCCTCCTTTTTTAAAATTCCAAAAAGGAAACGCGTGTCCCAGCACCGGGGCCGCGATCACTAAGGCAAAGGGCCACCGGCCAATGTCCAAGGTCTGGCTGGCCATATGTACCGGAAAAAAGGCCTTGCCCAGTTCCAGGATCAGCACAATGATTCCCATCGCCGCTCCGCAGTGGCTGAATACATTGAACGTGCCCGGATTTTTGTCCTCGCTTACCTGACTCACATCCATATGGCAGATCCACCGGGGAAGCCACAGGGCAAACAGCAGGCTCCCCGACACGTATCCCAAAATAATCCAGAATAAATAGTCCAAAATCAACATCCCTCCTACTCCCTGCCATTTGAAATAACTATGTTCCGTCTCTCAACGGCCTCTTTCTTCACACATCCGCTCCATCAGATGAAAAATCTCCAGCGAGGCCCGGGGAAAACTGTTTTTCCTCTGGGCTTCCCTCATCTCCTCTCTCATCTGAGGATCCTGCAAAAGTTTCATCCCCATTTCCACTTGCATGGCAACACTTTTTTCCGGGATTGACATACCTCTTGCCGAGAAAAATTCCGCATTCTTCGTCTCACAGCCCGGTATGGGCGCCGTGTGGATGATGGGCACCTGCTTAACCAGAGCCTCCGTGGAGGTGAGTCCTCCCGGCTTGGTGAACACCACATCGCAGGCGTCCAGCCACAGGGACACCTCTTTCGTGTAACCCAGAACATGAATCTCTTCCTCCCCCTGAAATTCCTGGGTCAGACTGGCAAACATTCTCCGGTCGGTTCCGCAGATCACGGCGATCTGTTCCCCCTCCATGCAGGCCATGTACAGTTCCCTGGCCAGCTCCCTGATTTTCCCAAATCCCATGCTCCCCCCCATAATCAGAAACAGCGGCGCCTCCGGGTCCAATCCCAGCATCTTTCTTGCCTCCTCCTTCGGCCTGTCTGTCTCAAACTCCATGGCATTGGGGATTCCTAACGGATGCAGCTTTTCCCGGGGAATTCCCCGCTGCACGTATTCTTCCACCAGATCCGGGTGGGGCAGTATATAGGCGTCGCAGTCCGTCTCCTCCCAGAAAGGGATGCAGGTGTAATCTGTGGCAATGGCCACAGCCGGGATCTTCAGGGTTCCCCGGCGCTTCATGCAGGTCACCGTCTCCGCCGGGAACAGATGGGGCATCACAAGAATATCGGTCGCATGCTCCTCCAGATACCGCTCCAGAAAACCCGCCATCATGGTATTGGCATAATATACCGGAGATTTTCTCCGGGAAGAACTGATCAGATCTCCCGCCTTGTAGGCCGCCTCAAACAGCCTGGGCGTATACTTTGCCACATTGATATAGGTTCCTCCTACGATGCGGGAAGTGCGCTCCCCCGCCAGGGACATGATGTCCAGCATCTGAGCCTCCTGCCCCTCCTGTCGCACCCGCCGCAGCATGGCCCAGCCGGCAGAGTTATGACCGCCTCCTGTGTTGCAGGATAATATCAAAACTTTCATAAATTTTTCTCCGTTATCTTCCATCCCCGGGGGGATGCCCTTTTTCTCTGCGCGTTCGCCGGGATTTCGCCTTCTTCCGGACGGTGAGCCAGGCGGACATGCCTGCGCGTCCATCCGGCGAACGGCAGTCTGCCTATATTTTATCATTCCCTCCGGTTGTTGTACACCCCACTTTCCGGTTTATTTGTCCGCATTTTTTGATGTTTTGTTCCTGCGCGGCGCATCCGGGCGGGGCTGTGGATAGTAACGAGGTTTTTATCATAAACAAAAAAGGAGCCGAGCGCAAAAAGCCTGACTCCCTTTCCCTTTGGGAAATATCTTATACTTCTTTGACTGTGGTTTCTTCTACAGCCGCTTCCGTCTTTTTCTTTTTGGTCAGCAGCAGTCCCGCCACCAGCGCCGTGAAGGGCGCCACCGTCACCAGGCCGAAGCTTCCCACCAGGGTATCCAGTATCTCCGCCGCCACATACTTGTAATTCAGAATGTGGTCGATGGGAGTTCCCTGGGCCATGTACACCATCAGGGAGGCTATGCAGCCGCCGGAGTACGCCAGAAGCAGCGTGGTGGTCATGGTTCCCATGGCAGCCCTGGCCACATGCATACCGGAGATGGAAGCCTCCTTCCAGCCGATTTCCGGCTTTTTCTCCACCACCTCGTGAACCGCGGAGGTGATGTCCACTGCCAGGTCAATCATAGCGCCGGATGCCCCGATGAAAATACTGCTCATAAAGATCGCAGTCAAATCCAGATCCTGGAAGCCACTGTAGAGCAGGGACTCCGAATCCGGCATTACAGCCCCGTGAATCTTGAACAGATCCGTGAATAAAATACCCAGGACGCAGGTGGTCACAATCCCCAGCAGCGCGCCCATGGAGGCCGTAATGGTTCTGCGCTCAAATCCGTACACAAAGAAAATAATTACCAGGGTGATGAATACGGTAACGGCAATCCCCACCCACACGGGAGAATACCCCCTCAGATAGGAGGGAACCAGTATCTTCCAGATGGTGAGCACCGTGATGATAAAGGAAAACAGCGCCAGCACACCCTTCTTTCCCGCCACCGCGATCAGGATCACGATGAAGGCCGCAAACAGGATCACTTCTTTATCCAGGCGGAAATGATCGGTCATCACGCAGGAAGCAATCTCCCCGTCATTGATGCTGATGCGCACATAGGCCTTGTCTCCCACCTGAAAGATCTTATCCTGCTCCAGGGAACCGCTGAGGAAGTTTACACCGGTAATCTCCTGCCCCTTGAAGGTCCCGTCCTGAATCATCATCTTGCAGGACTGTTCTCCTGACTGAATCATTCCGCTGGTGATAATAGCGGAGTTATCCACCTCAGTCACAACACCCACTGCCCGCTCCGACCCCTGATAAATCAAGGCATCCTCAAAGCCAGTGGGTATGGCCAAGAGGATGCCGATCAGTACGATACCGATAATGGTCATCAGGAGTGTCGTTTTCTGTTTCTGGAAAAAAACACTCTTCATTCTGAATTTACTCCTTACTCAACACCTACTAAAGCTGCCAGCTTCTCATAGATCTGGGTGTTGTCATAGTATCCGTCAAAGGTCTCGCAGCCAACGCCCTGCACCAGAACCTCCACGGGCAGTCCGGTATGTGCGTAGGAACCGAAGTTGATACCGCTCTTGTTGTTCAGAATGTGGGTGATGGTAACCGTCAGAGGCTCGTAGCTGCCGTACTTGATGTACTCTTCCTGACCGAACTCCTCTTCCTCGCCGGTTCTGGTCATGGTGGTCTCATAAGCCTCTCTCAGGTTATCGTACTCATACTGGGTCATCACCAGCGCTCCGCTGTTGTCTGACTCGGGATGCATGTTCGCGTCATCCTTCTGGTTGGTGGACTCCTCCTCGGAAACGGGGGCCTGCAGGCCGAACAGCTCTGTGATATCCTGCATCACCGTGTCGAAATCCGTCTGGTTCTCCTTGTAAGCAGATACATAATCGGAGTCAAACTTCGCGTAGGAAATCTTCTGGTTGTCCATGTTGGTCAGGAAGGTGTCGTAGTCCGTTCCCGCGTATCCGATGGTCAGACCGCCGGTCTCATGGTCACCGGTCACGATAATCAGAGTCTCATCGGGATGCTCGTTGTAGAACTCCACAGCCTCAGCCACCGCATTGTCCAGCGCAATGGTATCGGTAATGGTGGAAGCAGCATCGTTGGCATGACATGCCCAGTCAATCTTGCCGCCCTCAACCATCATGAAGAAGCCGTTCTCATTGTCCAGCACCTCGATGCCCTTTGCCACATAGTCAGCCAGAGCCCACTCACCCTCCTGGCGATCCAGCTCATAGCTCATAGCATCACTATCAGCAAGCTGCTCAGCAATCACGATGGATTTTCCATCCTCAGCTGTCAGCGCTTCCG
>DBFBJF010000022.1:0-8183 GCA_048203265.1 Candidatus Merdiplasma sp. | reverse complement strand
ATACGCGTATTTCTGAGAATCCCGGGCTGCCGCAATCGCCGAAACTTTTGTGACAGCCCGGAAAAAAATTATTTCATCATGGAGGCCAGCACCTGGTTGACCAGTTTACCATCGGCCTGCCCCTTTACCTTGGGCATCAGCACCTTCATAATGCGGCCCTTGTCCTTGGCGGTGGGCTCCTGGATCTCCAGCTCCGTCAGCACGGTGCCGATCACCTGGCGGATTTCCTCCTCGTCCATCATGTGAGGAGCAAACTCCTCCAGCACACTGATGCGGAATTTACACTCTTGGATGATGTCGGTCCGGTCCGCAGGGGTTAGCTCCAGCGTCTCTTTTGTCTGCTTGATTTCTTTTAATACGACTTCATTTTCTTCTTCGGGGGTCAGATCTTCCCGTTTGTCAATGGCCTTGTTTTTCAGGGCGGCCAGAAGCATAGACAGAGCGTCTTTGCGGTCCTTGTCTTTTGCCTTCATGGCGTCCTGCATGGCTTTTCTCACTTCATCGATTCTGCTCATGAATGTTCATCCTTTCTCAAATTGTTTCATTTATCGTTACTATTCGCAGCCACCTCGCCCCATGCGCATTCGTCGCCTCTTCGAGGCTCCAGTCTCGCTCCTTACGGAGCTAAGGAAGCGCTGATAAAATCAGCACTTCCTTAGCCGCTTCGCAAGATGCGCACGGATTTGCAACGGAAAATGCCGCTTTGCGGCGCAAATCCGGCGCGGAAAACGCTTTAATCAGCGTTTTCCAAGACTGCTTATGTGGGCGGGGTGACTGCTTCGCAGTCCATTTTCAGAATTGCCAGCAAATGCTTACGTGCAAGCACGACACATCTGCTGGCAATTCTGAAACGGCTGTGAATAGTAACATTATACCAGAACGGAAAAGAATTTGAAAGTCTTAAGGAATTATGCGGAAAATATCTGTTGAAATGAAGATTCCCGGACGATATAATGAACGAAAGGAGGAGGATTCATGCAGAAATTGTGGAATGTTGTAGTCGCGGCACTGGCGGCGGGGGTTTGTATTTTTATTACAGTGCTCACCATGGACACGGACATTTACTCCATGGCGTTTAATCTGGTAGTTCTTGGGATTATGCTGGTCATTATGCTGTTTGCCGGGATACTGGGATTTGGCAGGATGGCCGAGACCGCCCGGGGACTGGACGCAGCTTCCAGGAAGCTGGTGGCAATTTTTAAGAACAAGGGAAATAAGGAGGAGATTACCGCCGCGGGGACTAGGATTTTTGAGGTGGATTATCTGGACCGGAAGTACCAGGAATACCTGGCCTATCTGCGAAAGACCAACAGCCCCTGCGACATCGGTGACTATATCGGTGAGTATGAGATCAATAACTATACCCACCGCCGGCTGGTGGAGATGGTGCCGGATATTCTGACCAGCCTTGGTATTCTGGGAACCTTCCTGGGGCTGGTCTGGGGCCTGAAGGGCTTCGATCCGGTGAGTTATGAGGCTATGACCAGCTCTGTGTCGTCACTGATTGACGGGATTAAGGTGGCCTTTGTCACCTCCATTTACGGGATCACGCTGTCCATGGCGTTTTCGTTTTGGATGCGGGGAGCACTCTCCAGGGTATCTGAGAGCCTGGACAATTTTCAGGATAAATATTATCTGTGCGCGGTTCCTCCCACGGACGCCACTGCCATGAATCATGTGATTGACAACCAGAAGCAGCAGATTCAGCTGGCCCGGGATATGTCAAAGGAGATGACGGAACAGCTGGCCGCCGGGTTTGAGCGCTATATGGAACCGGCCATGGAACATATGAATAAGACGCTGGATCATTTTACCGATGTGGTGACGCTCAACCAGGAGGAGCTGATGGAGCGCATTTCCACCCAGGTGATGGAGAGCATGAAGACGGAATTGATGGAGGAATTCTCTGAGATGCGGGGGCTTCTCGGGGATACCAACCGGGTGCAGCGGGATTACGTGCGGTTTCTGTCGGAGCTCCAGCAGACCCAGGGGCAGTTTCAGCAGGATCTGATGGAGGTGCGAACCCAGTTTCAGCAGGATTTCCTGGCGGGTGAGGAGGAAATCACCCGGGCCATGCAGACAGCCGGCAGCAGCCAGGAGGAGTGTCTGGCGGCCATGAAGACCCAGCAGGAAAATCTGATGGAGTTTGTGGAGTATATGAGCAAGGTGATGGAGCGGATGGCAAGACTGAATGAGGCCAGCGTGCAGACTCTGGAGGAAGTGACAAAACAGATAGAAGAGCTGTCCCAGGATCGGGAATCCCAGAATATGGAGGGATTAAACAGCCGTCTGGACCGCTTGATTGAGATGATGGAGAAGCAGCAGAGCAGGAAAAAAGGATTTTTCCGCTGAGAAAAGGATGCGGGGGATAAATCATGAAGAAAGTAAACCGGAGAAAAATGGAGGATAGCTCACCCCATAACGTGTGGCGTTCCTATTCGGATATGATGTCAGGGCTGCTCCTTCTGTTTGTGCTGATTATGGCGGTATGTCTGATGCAGGCTCAAAAAAACTATACGGAGAAGCTGAATGAGCAGGCCAAGCAGCTCCAGACACAGAGCGCGCTGAATGCCAGTCAGACCCAGTTGGATGAGCAGTCTGCCCAGTTGGACGAACAGGCGGCTCAGCTGGCGGATCTGGAGGGGACGCTGGCGGAGCAGGCGGCCCAGCTTGCCCAGCAGCAGGAGGATCTGACAGCCAGCCAGGAGGCCCTGGCCCAGAAGGAGTCGGATCTGGCGGCCAGCCAGGCTCAGCTGGATGAGCAGAATGCGCTGGTGGCGGCTCAGCAGGAGAAGCTGGATGAGCAGACCGCCCTGATGACCCAGCAGCAGGAGCAGATTGATCAGATCATCGGCGTAAAGGCGGATCTGATTGCCTCACTGAATCAGGAATTTCAGTCGAATCAGATTTCCGTGGAGATTGACAGCGAGACGGGGGCCATGGTGCTCAACTCCAGTGTACTCTTTGACTACAATGAGAGTGTGCTGAAGGAGGAGGGAGCCCAGATTCTGGCTCAGGTGCTGCCCTCCTACTGCAGTGTGCTGCTCAGTGAGGAATATGAGCCCTACCTGGCGGAGGTAATCATTGACGGCTATACGGATACCACCGGAGCTTACATCACAAACCTGGATCTGTCCCAGCGGAGGGCCTTTGCAGTGGCCGAGTACCTGTTAGATTCCATGGGATCCTTTCTGGATAGTGGGGAGCAGAGCGTCCTTACTGAAAAATTGACGGTGAACGGGCGCTCCGAGAGCAACCCGATTCTGAATGAAGAGGGGGAGGTGGACATGGACGCCTCCCGCCGGGTGGAGATCAAGTTCCGTCTGAAGGATGAGGAGATGATTGCCTCCATGAAGCAGATGATAGAAGAGAGTGGACTGGAATGAGGTTTATGCATTTATCAGACCTTCACATTGGAAAGAGGGTCAATGAATTTTCTATGCTGGAGGATCAGGAGTATATTTTCAATCAGATTCTGGAACTGGCAGAGAGCAGCGGGGTGGATGGAGTGTGGATTGCCGGGGATATTTACGACAAATCCACCCCCTCCGCCGAGGCGGTGCGCCTGTTTGACCGGTTCCTGACGGACCTGGCCGGGATGGGGAAGCAGGTGTTTCTCATCAGCGGCAACCATGATTCGCCGGAGCGGCTGGCCTTTGGCGGACGGCTGATGGAGGGGCGTGGGGTATATATTTCCCCGGTATATCAGGGCTGTGTGGCCCCGGTGGAGCTGGAGGATGAGTACGGGAAGCTGAATATTTATCTGCTTCCCTTTTTAAAGCCTGCCCAGGTGCGCCATGTTTTTCCGGGAGAACAGGTGGAGACCTATCAGGACGCGGTGAGGCTTGCGGTGGAGGTGATCTGCGGGAGAGCCTGCCCGGAGGGGATGGAAAAAACAACCGTCTGGAACCCCGACATCCGGAATGTGCTGCTGGCCCATCAGTTTGTTACGGGAGCCCTGCGCTGTGAATCCGAGGAGGTTTCTGTGGGGGGCGTGGATCAGGTGGCAGGGGAAATCTTTTCTGATTTTGATTATGTGGCCCTGGGACACATTCACAATCCTCAGCATGTGGGCCGCGAGGCGGTGCGCTACTGCGGAACTCCCCTGAAATACTCCTTTTCTGAGGCGGACTTTGAAAAATCAGTGACCATTGTGGATTTGAAGGCCAAGGGGGAGACGGAGATTTTCACCATCCCGCTGCGCCCTCTCCGGGATATGCGCCGTATCCGGGGATCCTACATGGAGCTGACGGACCGGAGTCATTATCTGGGCACCAATGTGGAGGACTACCTTCAGGTGACCCTAACTGACCAGGAGGACGTGCCGGAGGCCATGGGAAAGCTGCGGAGCATCTACCCCAACATCATGAAGCTGGAGTACGATAACGCGCGCACCAGAACGAGGCAGGAGATTGAGAGCAGTCAGGCGGTGGAGGAGAAGACGCCGCTGCAGCTTTTTGAGGAGCTGTACCGCTTGCAGAATAATCAGGATATGAGTCAGGAGCAAAGGGAGCTGGCACGGGATCTGATCGGCCAGATCTGGGAAGGGGGAGAAGCGTGAGGCCGCTGACATTGACCATGTCTGCCTTCGGACCCTATGCGGGGGAGGTCAGGCTGAATTTAGATCAACTGGGAGACCGGGGACTGTATCTGATCACCGGAGATACGGGGGCGGGGAAAACCACTATTTTTGATGCCATTACCTTTGCCCTGTATGGGGAGGCCAGCGGAAGCAGCCGGGAGCCGGAGATGATGCGCAGTCTGTACGCCCCTCCCGGAACCCCTACTTTTGTGGAACTGGAATTTCTCTGCCGGGGGAAGCGCTATCTGGTGAGGCGCAATCCGGAATATCTGCGGCCCAAGGGACGGGGCGAGGGGATGACAAGGCAGAAGGCTGAGGCAGTGCTCACCTATCCGGACGGGCGGCCCCCGGTGACGAAGGTGCGGGAGGTGACCCGGGCGGTGGAGGAGATGATTGGCCTGGATAAACAGCAGTTTACCCAGGTGGCTATGATCGCGCAGGGGGATTTTCTGCGCCTTCTGCTGGCAAAAACGGAGGAGCGCAGCAAAATTTTCCGTGAGATTTTCCATACCAGACCCTATCAGATTCTCCAGGAAAAGCTGAAGGAGGTATCCGGAAGCCTGCGGCAGAAGTACGAGGTTATGAGCCGGGATGTGCGCCAGTATGTGGGAATGCTGCGCTGCAGGCCGGACAGCCCCTGGGCGGAGGAGCTGAAGCGGCGCCAGGGAGAGGCAGGCCCCGGTATGTGGGCGGATGTGCTGGCGCTGGCGGAAGCTGTCCTGGAAGAGGACGAACAGCTGTTGAGGCAGATGGAGGAGGCTCTGGCAAAGACAGAAGAGGATCTGGCGGATGCAAACCGCAGACTGGGGAGGGCCCAGCAGATCGCCCGGGCCAGGGAGAGCCTGGCCCAGGAACAGAGCAGACTGAAGCAGTGGGAGCCGAAGCTGGAGACGGCCAAGGAAGCCTGGGAGCGTGAGCAGGAGAGGCAGCCGAAGCTGCAGCAGTTGGTTCAGCAGCTGCACAGTGACAGAGAAGAACTGAAGCGATACGATGAGCTGGAGCGGCGGCTGGAAGAGAAGAACGGATGGCAGAAAAAGGCTGACCGGGTCGGCAGGGAAGCGGAAGAAAAGGAAAAACGGGAGAAGGATCTGGAAAAACAGATTGCTGATATGGAACAGCAGCAGGAAACTCTGAAGTATGCGGAGCAGACGGTTTTCCAGCTGAAACAGCAGCTTGGGGAGGCAGAGGGGGTCAAAAAGGGGCTTCAGGATCTATGGACCCTGAGAAAGAACTGCCTGCAGATGGGGAAGGAGCTGCGGACGGCCCAGGAACAATACCGAAAGCAAGGGGATCAGACCCGGATTTTCCGGGAACAGTATATTCAGATGGAGCAGTCTTTCCTGGATGAGCAGGCGGGAGTGCTGGCGGCTGCCCTGAAGGAGGGAGAACCCTGCCCGGTCTGCGGCGCCGTGGAGCACCCCAGACCGGCAAAATTGTCCGGACAGGGGGCAACCAGAGAAGAATTAAAGCGGGCCAAAGAACAGTTGGAGCAGTTGGAGAATAAGACCGCCTTGCTCAGCCAGGAGGCCGGGCAGAAGCGGGCCAGGCTGGAGACGCAGATGGAAACTCTGGTTTCCCGGGCGAAGGAGATGGAGTTCGTCCTCGTGGATGATCGGAATGTATCGATCATGGAGACAGAAGCGTCCATCGGCGGGGAAAAACCGGGGATAGGAGAAGCCGCTTCCGTGCTGGAACGTTTGGAAACAGAAATTTCCAGAAGGGGGAGAGAAATTTCTGACCGCATCGGGCGACTGAGGGAAGCGGAGGAGAGCGCACAGCTGCAGCTTGACAGGAAAAAGAGGTTGGAGGAGCAAATCCCCGCCTGCCGCAGGGAGCGGGAAGCGCTGCGGGAGAAGGTTCAGGAGCTGAAAGGCCAGGAGATCTCCTGCCGGACCAAGGCCCAGGCGCTGGAAGAAGAAATGGTGAAAGAGAGGGCGGCTCTGAAATATGAAAGTCGGGAAAAGGCCAGGGAGCAGATTGACATCCTGGAAAAAGAGAAAAAAGCAATGGAGCAGAGTTATCGCTCTGCACAGGAGGCGTTTGAATCTGGTAAGAGGGCTGTGGAAAGCAGCCGTGGCGCGGTTAAAGCTTTAGAGGAACAGATTGGCCAGGCAAAAGAGGAGAACGATGAGGCGCTGAGGGAGCGGCAGCGCCTCCTGGAGGAGCAGAAAAAGTACTGGACAGATCAGAGAAGAGACGTGACAGCCAGGGCAGATTCCAACACCCGGGCCCTGGAGCGGATGAAGAAGCAGCAAAGGCAGATTGCGTCCATAGAACAGCAGTGGGGATGGGTGCGGGCCCTGGCGGATACGGCCAACGGAACCCTGGCAGGCAAGGATAAGATTATGCTGGAGACCTATATTCAGACTGCCTATTTTGACCGGACGCTGATCCGGTCCAACACCCGCCTGATGACCATGACCGGGGGCCAGTATGAGCTGATTCGGCGGGAAGCCGCCCTGAATCAGCGCAGCCAGAGCGGCCTGGAGCTGGATGTGATCGACCACTATAACGGTACGAAGCGCAGCGTGCGCACCCTCTCCGGAGGGGAGGCGTTTTTGGCCTCCCTGTCCCTGGCGCTGGGGCTTTCTGACGAGATTCAGGCTTCCACAGGTGGAATCCGCCTGGATGCCATGTTTGTGGATGAAGGATTCGGCTCCCTGGATGAGGACGCCCTGGATCAGGCCATGCGGGCACTTCAGAACCTGACGGAGGGAAACCGGCTGGTGGGCATCATCTCCCATGTGGCGGAGCTGAAGGAGCGCATCGACCGCCAGATTGTGGTGACCAAGCATCCCAGCGGCGGCAGCACTGCGGTGGTGGAATGCTGAATGGATTCAATACGGAACTGATTCAAAAAGAGGGTATCCCTTCCGTCAGGATGTGACGGTGGGGATACCCTCTGAATTTATCTAAACTCTACATCAGGTAGAGGGGGGAAAGGAAAAGGATATTATTTATTATATGTGAAAATTTCCGTGAGGGAATTAACCCTCAATGGAAATATATTTGCTCTGTTCCACTTGTTTTGCGTCCTTTTTCGGGATGGACAGCTTTAAGATACCATTCTCAAATTTCGCTTTAATATCCTGCTGTGTGACATTCTCACCCACATAGAAGCTTCTGGAGCAATGTCCGGTGAAACGCTCCCGGCGAATGTATTTACCCTGTGAGTCTTTCTCATCCTGGTCAGAATTCTTGGACGCGTTGATGGTAAGATAACCATTCTCCAGCTGAGCATTCACATTTTCTTTCTTAAAGCCGGGCAGATCAATGTCAAGTTCAAAGGAACCATCCGTCTCGCGGATATCTGTTCTCATCAGGCTGCTGTTGTTTTTGGTGTAGCCAGTGGTGTGAGCGGCTCTGCGGCGGCTGTCTCTCTCAAACGGGAAATTCATGAAATCATCAAATAAATCTTCTCCAAAAATGCTGGGCATTAACATAAATCATTCCTCCTCAATTGTTTCATTTCTTATATTATGTGCGATGTTATATTTGAATGAGATAAGTGAAATTTTATTTATGAAACTCACTTTTTATCTCTTCCCTCGTGCTGGGATTAATATAACACGAATTGTTAGCACTGTCAAGAGGTGAGTGC
>DBFBJF010000021.1:0-10492 GCA_048203265.1 Candidatus Merdiplasma sp. | reverse complement strand
AAACACAGATTTTGGGCATGGGCTATGATTGTGTGCCTTTGCATGACAGTTTACACAGGATACAAACATAGATAGGAGGTACGTTTTATGAACTGGGATTTTAAATGGAAGGAGACCGCTCTTTTTGTGGGAGGTGTTCTCTTTGGAACTGCTGGTATTAAAATTCTCTCCAGCAAAGATGCGAAGAAAGTGTATACCAGCTGTACTGCTGCCGCGCTTCGGGCGAAGGACTGCGTGATGAAGACAGCCACTACTCTGCAGGAAAATGTGGATGATATTTATCAGGGAGCTAAGGATATTAACGAGGAGAGAGCGGCCGCCCAGGAGGAATATGAGGATACTTCCGCCGCCGATGGGACGGAAGAAGAGAGCGATAAAGAAGAATAGAGAAAAATCGAAAAGAAGAGAGGGGCACTGTAAAACGGAAAGACCAGTTTACAGAGCCCTTTTTCAAAGGAGAGGAATTCATTGCGATTTCAGATTAAAAACGAGACGGGAGGGCGGATGCGGGTGCATCTGATCCAGAACAGGATGACCATTGCGCAGGCGGATGAGTTGAACGATTACCTGGAGAACCTTCCCTTTGTAACATCCGCCAGTGTGTATGAACGGACCGCTGACGCCACAGTGCGCTACCGTGGAGAGCGGAAAGAAGTGATCGGCGCACTGCAGAATTTTCGCTACGGGGAGCGGGAAGTAACGTCCGGAAGCGGAAACCCGTCAGGGCGGGCATTGAATCACAGCTACCAGGAGAAGCTGGTGGGAAAAATCCTGTTTCACTATGCCAGAAAGCTGTTTCTTCCCTGTTCTCTCTGCGCCTGCTACAACGGTGTTATGGCGCTGAAATATATCTGGAAGGGAATCAAGACGCTATGGCACGGAAAGATTGAGGTGCCGGTTCTGGACGCCACAGCCATCACCGTGTCCATGATCAGAGGGGATGTGGATACAGCGGGCTCCGTCATGTTCCTGCTGGGGATCGGAGAACTGTTGGAGGAATGGACCCACAAAAAATCAGTGAACGATCTGGCCAGAACCATGTCCCTGAATGTGGGAAAGGTATGGCTGAAGCGGGAAGGACAGGAGATTTTAGTCAATATCAGGGAAATCTGCCCGGGGGATCAGGTGGTGATCCGTATGGGCAATGTGATTCCCTTCGATGGCACGGTGCAATCCGGGGAGGCTATGGTAAATCAGTCCTCCCTGACAGGGGAGTCTGTGCCGGTGCGGAAGGCGGCGGGCAGCTCCGCGTATGCGGGAACGGTGGTCGAGGAGGGAGAGATTGTCCTGACAGTAAAGGCCACAGGCGGCTCCAGCCGGTATGAGAAGATTGTGACGATGATTGAGGAGACCGAGAAGCTGAAATCCGGTCTGGAGAGCAAGGCGGAGCACTTGGCGGACCGGCTGGTTCCCTACACCCTGGCAGGTACCGGGCTGGTTTATCTGCTTACGCGGAATGTGACCAAGGCCCTGTCTGTCCTGATGGTGGATTTTTCCTGCGCGCTGAAGCTGGCCATGCCCATCTCAGTGCTCTCGGCAATCCGGGAAGCGGGAAACCATCGGATTACCGTGAAGGGCGGACGTTTCCTGGAGGCGGTGGCTGCGGCAGATACTATCGTCTTTGACAAGACGGGCACGCTGACCAAGGCAAAGCCCACTGTGGTGGAGGTGGTTTCCTTTAATGGCCAGGATCCGGACGAGCTGCTGCGAATCGCGGCCTGCATGGAGGAGCATTTCCCTCATTCCATGGCGAAAGCAGTGGTAAATGCGGCCAAGGAAAAAGGACTGGACCATGAAGAGATGCACTCCAAGGTAGAATATCTGGTGGCCCATGGCATTTCCACCATGATTGATGGAAAGCGGGCAATCATCGGAAGCCATCATTTTGTGTTTGAGGATGAAAAATGTGTGATCCCCGAGGGGATGGAGGAGCGCTTTGCCAGTTTGGCGCCGGAGTATTCCCATCTGTATCTGGCCATCGAAGGGCGTCTGGCCGCGGTGGTCTGCATTGAGGATCCCCTCAGAGAGGAGACAGTCCAGGTAATAGAAGAACTTCGAAGGGCAGGGCTGAAAAAGATTGTGATGATGACCGGCGATAACGAGCGCACGGCCAGGTCCATTGCCCAGCGGGTGGGTTTGGATGAGTACTATTCTGAGGTGCTTCCGGAGGACAAGGCAAGATATGTGGAGCAGGAGAAAGCTGCCGGCAGATGTGTGATGATGATCGGTGACGGCATCAACGATTCGCCTGCCCTGTCCGCCGCCGATGTGGGAATTGCCATCAGCGATGGAGCGGAGATTGCCAGAGAGATCGCGGATATCACAGTGGGAGCGGATGACCTCCATCAGCTGGTGATTTTGAGACAGATCAGCGACGCGCTGATGCGGCGGATCAGGAAAAATTACAGAGTGATTGTGGGATTCAATTCCGGCCTGATTCTGCTGGGGGTGGGAGGACTGATCCAGCCCACCACATCCGCGCTGCTGCACAATACGTCCACATTGCTGATCGGCATGCAGAGTATGCAGAATCTGCTGCCCGCGGAGGAAGAGCAGATGTGAGTGACGGAGAAAGGAAGGGATTGTGAGATGGTTCAGATTACTATGAAGATTGAGGGAATGCAGTGCGGTATGTGTGAGGCCCATGTAAATGACGCGGTGAGGAGAGCTTTTCCGGTGAAGAAGGTATCCTCCTCCCATGGAAAGGGGCAGACCGTGGTGATTGCCAGGGAGGATATTCCGGAGGAAAAGCTCAGGGCAGTGATTGACGCCACAGGATATAAGGTGCTCTCTGTGGAAAAAGAACCCTATGAGAAAAAGGGATTCTTTGGAAGATGATATTCCTTCTCATCTGCAGGTCTTGACAGGAAGGCAAAGATCAGGTAATATGATGTAAGTTAGTAACAACTAATCCAGGCTGCCGCACCAGGGCAGCCCGGATTTTTGACAATAAGTTAGATAAAACTAATAAAAATAAGGAGCATCTATCATGGAGCGATATCTGATTGAAAGCTGCGCACCGACACTGGCTTCGCTGAA
This sequence comes from Candidatus Merdiplasma sp., assembly GCA_048203265.1. Taxonomy (GTDB): domain Bacteria; phylum Bacillota; class Clostridia; order Lachnospirales; family Lachnospiraceae; genus Merdiplasma. The sequence goes on along the minus strand of DBFBJF010000021.1, from coordinate 7,453 downwards.
GACCGCAAGTTTATTTTCCATGCCCTTTGAGACGGAGGAGGAGCTGGAGTGTCAGCTGACATACTGGAATACACAGATGAAGACAAAGGGGATACGGCTGCAGGTGATGCGAAGAAAGGGAGGAAGGGCTCTGATTTATGTCTGCCGCATCTCCCAGCTTTTAAAAAATCTGGAACTGCCGGAAGTTTGGAAGCTTCTTGATGATTATGGATATGGCGGGATGAATCCGGCCCAGGCGGTGAACCATCTGCGGGAGCGGCTGGCGACCGGGGAAGAGTTCCCCCATGAAATAGGGATTTTTCTCGGGTATCCCCTGGGCGATGTGGTGGGCTTTATTGAAAATGAGGGCCGGAACTACAAATGCGCCGGGTGCTGGAAGGTATACTGCAACGAGTGTGAGACCAGGAAGCTGTTTGAGAAATACAGAAAGTGCCGGGAAATTTATGCCCGCCTGTGGAGACAGGGAAGGAGTGTTCTGCAGCTTACCGTGGCTGCATGACATAGATAAAAAGAATAGGAAAGTAGTAGGAGGAAAGAAAAGATATGAGCAAGGTAGCAGTTGTTTTTTGGAGCGGAAGCGGAAATACTGAGGAGATGGCAAACAAGGTCCTGGAGGGCGCCAAGGCGGCGGGGGCGGACGCGGAGCTGTTCTCTGTGGAGAATTTTTCAGCGGGAATGATGGATTCCTACGACGCGGTGGCCTTCGGCTGCCCCTCCATGGGAGATGAGGAGCTGGAGGATACGGTGTTTGAACCGGTGTTCAAGGACTGTGAGAGCAAGCTGAAGGATAAAAAGATTGCTCTGTTTGGATCCTACGGCTGGGGCGATGGAGAGTGGATGAGAAACTGGGAGAGCACCTGCAGAGAAGACGGTGCTGTTCTGGTTCATGAGTGTGTGATCTGCAATGAAGCTCCCGATGACGAGGCCCAGGCGGCCTGCATGGATCTGGGAAAATCTTTGGCTGAGGCATAAAAAACATTATAAAATTAGGAAAGGAAGCTGTCGCAGAACCTTTGGCAGGAAGTGCTGAATTTTTGCGGCGGCTTCTTTTTGCGTCGTCATTTCACATTCCTCCTTTTTTTCCATAAACTATAATAAAAATAGTTTTAAGGAGTTTGTTTTCTATGAGCAATCAATATTCCTGCGGCTGCGGCTATAATTACCGGCGCAGCATGCCGAGGGAGGCAGCCCGCCCCCGTATGCAGCAGCCTGCGCCTTCGTCCGGTCCCGCTTCCATGACTAAGTGTCCCATCGCCATGGGATATGTGCCCATGCAGGAGTGGAGTCAGCCGCTGGCCCCCTGCAAGGGCCTTCAGATCGGAACCATTTTTTCTGATTTGTATAAACCGTTCTGTGGAAAAGGAGGTGCGCGAAGATGAATGGGCAGAATCGAAACTCCCTCCTTCAGCATATAACAGAAGTCAGCTTTGCCGCATACGATACCCTGCTGTTTCTGGACACCCATCCCGATGACCAGCAGGCTCTGGCCTACTATCGTGAAATGAGCCAGAAACGCCAGGAGGCCATGGCCGAGTACGGACGGCAGTTTGGTCCTCTGACGGTGGACTGTGCCTGCGCGGCCGCCGGAAACCACTGGCAGTGGATCAATCAGCCCTGGCCCTGGGAAGGAGGTGCCTGTTAATGTGGAATTATGAAAAGAGACTTCAATATCCGGTCAACATTAAAACGCCCAACGCGAAAATCGCCCAGATTATCATGAGCCAGTACGGCGGGCCCGACGGTGAGATGGGAGCTTCCATGCGCTATCTCTCCCAGCGGTACACGGCCCCCAACCGCACCACCATGGCGGTGCTGACAGATGTGGGAACAGAGGAGCTGGCCCATCTGGAAATTGTGGCCACCATTGTTCATCAGCTGACCAGAAATCTCACACCGGAGGAGATTGAAAAATCAGGGTTTGCTCCTTACTACACGGATCATACGGTGGGAATCTGGCCCCAGGCAGCGGGGGGTATTCCCTTTAACGCCTGCGAGTTCCAGTCATCCGGGGATCCTCTGACCGATCTGTTTGAGGATCTGGCCGCGGAGCAGAAGGCAAGGAAAACCTACGACAATATTCTCCGGCTGGTGAAGGACCCGGAGGTGGCCGATCCCATCCGATTCCTGCGGGCCAGGGAGATCGTACACTTCCAGCGCTTCGGTGAGGCTCTCCGGTCGGTTCAGGACGAACTGGACAGCAAGAACTTCTACGCCTTTAACCTCAGCTTTGACGCTCCGGTTTCCTGTTCTGACTGTAAAAAATAGCAGTTTCTCAGGCATCAGGGGTGCCTCTTCGGCACTCCTGAAAGAGAAAACCCGGGAGTAAATGCCGGGGAACTTATTGTTTCTTCAATGAAAATCTGATTTGGCTTATAATAATGGGCAAAAGAGGAAAGGAGAGATTCACAGTGGAGAAATTTGTATATGAATATGCGACAAAGGTTTATTTCGGTGACGGCGCCGCAAAAGAACACCTGGCGGAGGCCATCTCCGGGTACGGGCAGAATGTGATGCTGGCATACGGCGGCGGCTCTGTGAAAAAGAACGGGATCTATGATGAGGTAAAGGGGATCCTGGAGAGTGTAGGGAAAAAGGTGACGGATTTTTCCGGCGTGATGTCCAATCCTACCTATAAAAAAGTGCAGGAAGGGGCAAAGCTGGCAAAGGAGGAGAAGATCGATTTCATCCTGGCCGTGGGCGGCGGTTCTGTCATCGACTGCTGCAAGATCATCGCAGCTCAGGCTAAGACGGAGCGGGATCTCTGGGAGATGGAGATGACCGGTCATCAATTCCCCACGGAGGTGCTTCCCATGGGGGCCATTGTCACGGCCTCCGGAACCGGAGCGGAGATGAACGGCGGCGCTGTGATCACCAACGAGGAGAAGGTAATCAAGGCGGGCATGGCTGCTGCCGCGCCCCGGTTCGCCATCCTTGATCCGGGCTATACGGCTTCAGTGCTCAGGATGCAGGTGATTTCAGGGGCTTTTGACACCTTAAGCCACGCCATGGAGACCTACTTTGGCAGATCAGATGAGAACAATGTGTCGGACGATGTGGCCCTGGCAATTATGCGCAATACGGTGGTGAATATGAGGCGGCTGCTGAAAAACATCGATGATATGCAGGCGAGGGGGAACCTGATGTGGGATTCCGCCATGGCGGAGAATGGTATCCTGAAGGTGGGCAGAGTGACGGATTTCCAGGCTCATCAGCTGGAGCACCAGCTGGGCGCCTACACGGACTGCAACCATGGACAAGGTTTGGCGGTGATCCATCCCGCCTACTACCGCCATATCGCAAAGGACGCGGAAGAGAAATTCCGGAGATTCGGAAAGGAGGTATTCGGAGTGGACACGGCCGAGGAGGCTGTTGAGGCACTGGCCGGTTTTATCAAAGAGTGCGGCCTGCCCACGAAGATGGGTGAGCTTCGCTCCAGAACCCCGATCACACCGGAGCTTCTGAGAAATGTGGCAGATACCTGCAATGTGATCAAATGTAACCCCAGGGAGCTTGGCCGCAATGAAATTTATGACATTCTGATGGAATGTATGTGAAGATGAAGAGGATCGTTTGCGCGATGCTGGCTGGAATGATGATTTTTTCGGCCGGATTGGAAACTCAGGCTGCTGATCCTGGCGTCCCTTTAGCCGAGCAGGGGAGCGGGGAAGTAGTGACTGAGGGAACCCGGGAGGCCTATGAGATGCTGAGAGAACTGTACGCAGAGGAGGGGCTGGCCCAGGAGGAGATTGATGAGCTTCTGGTGCTGGATATTAAGGACGCTGACTATTTTGAAAGTCAGGGTGTGACGGTTCAGCACGGCGGCGGAGGACTGTTTGCTGCCGATGAACAGATCATGGGATGGCTCTTTTCCCACTGAAAAAAATGGTATTGACAGCCGCCTTGGGCTGCCATATATTTTTATTATAGCGGAGGAGATTGTTCTATGTATAACCCGCAGCTTGAGACATTTATTGTGGTGGCAGACCTGGGGAGCTTCAACAAGGCGGCAGAGGCTCTCTATATCACTCCGCCCGCCGTTACAAAGCAGATTAACCTTTTTGAGAAAGACCTGGGCTTGAAGCTTTTTGTGCGGACTCATCGGGGCCTTGCCCTGACTGAGGCAGGGAAATCTCTGTACAAGGACGCGAAGTATATCATCCAGTACTGTAAGGAGTCGGTGGAGCGGGCGAAAAAAGCCATGCAGGAGAAGGATAACGTCATCCGCATCGGAACCTCCCCCATGACCCCGGCAGGCCCTCTGGTGAGAGAGTGGGCCAAGATTCAGAAAGAATATCCTGACATTAAGCTTCAGATGATTCCCTACATGAATAGTCAGGAGAGCGCCAGGGAGATTTTGAAAAATCTGGGGACCAATATTGACGTGGTGGCGGGGATTTTCGATGAGACCATGCTGAAGCTGCGCCAGTGCGCCGGACTGGAGCTTTCCAGGCAGAGAATTTGCTGCGCGGTATCCGTAAATCACCGGCTGGCGGAAAAGGAGTTGCTCACCTTCCAGGATCTGTACGGAGAAAATTTCCTCATGATGCACCGGGGATGGAGCAACTACGTGGACGAGCTGCGGGATGAGATCTGGAAAAATCATCCTCCGATTCATGTGGTGGATTTTGATATTTACAGCATGGAGATTTTTAATCAGTGCGAGAACAGCAATGACATTCTGATGGCGGTGGAAAATTGGAAGGATGCGCATCCTCTTTTGAAAATTATTCCAGTGGAATGGAAGTACACCATACCTTACGGTATCCTCTACTCCCCGGAACCCACGGATCTGGTAAAGCGGTTTCTGAAGGCCATGAAAAAACAGCAGGGATAAAATCCGTTTCAGTGTAAAACAAAAGGTTTTGACTGAGAAACTAATTGAGACTTCTGTATGGAGTCTCTTTTTTTTATAATAGGGTCACAAAGAAATACAGGAGGCTTTTCAGGAAATGAATAATTTCATTTACGAAAATAAGACAAAGGTCTTTTTTGGACAGGGATGCGTGAGAGAATTCCTTGCCTGCCTGGTTCAAAAGTATGACACGGTCATGATGGCCTACGGTCAGGGCTCCGTGAAGAAAAATGGAATCTACGACGAAATCCTGAATATTCTGATGAGAGAGGGAAAACAGGTGGTGGAGTTTTCCGGGATCAAACCCAACCCCACCTACAGCAAAGTGATGGAGGGAGCCCGGATGGCACAGGAGAAAGGGGTGGAACTGATTCTGGGAATCGGCGGCGGTTCCGTGATGGACTGCTGTAAGGCCGTGTCCCTAGCGGCCCGCTGCCCGGGAGATCCGTGGCTGAATTTCTGGGAGCGGAGAGGCATCATTGATTTTCAGCCGATCCCTGTGGGCGTGGTGGTAACCGCGGGAGGGACGGGCAGTGAGTGCAACGGGGCCGCGGTGATCACCAATGAGGAGAAGAAGGTGAAGACAGGATACGACTACTCTGCCTGCAATCCCCTCTTTGCCCTGATGGATCCGGTCTATACCTTCAGCCTGCCCAAGGAACAGATGGTCTCCGGGGCCTTTGACAGCCTCTCCCACATCATGGAGACCTATTTCAGTGAGCCGGATGAGCAGAATGTCTCCGATGAGATCGGGGAGACCCTGATGAGAAGCATCATAAAAAATATCAGGCTTGCCTGTCAAAACCCCAGGGATTATACGGCCAGAAGCAATCTGCTGTGGGATTCCACGCTGTCAGAAAACCGTCTGATCAAGCTGGGGAAAAAATGTGATTTCACCTGCCATCTGATGGCGCACCAGATCGGGGCCTACGGGGACTGTAACCACGGCCAGGCGGTGGCGGTGCTGCATCCGGTGTATTACCGCCATATTTATCAGGACGGGCTGTCAAAGTTTGCCAGGTTTGCCGGAAACGTATGGATGATCCCGGAACAGGGAAAAACCAAGGAGGAGATGGCCCTGGCAGGAATTGAGGCGCTGGGGAAGTTTATCCGGGAGATCGGGCTTCCCACAACCCTCCGGGAACTAGGAATGAGGGATCCAAAGGAGCTGAAAAAGATCGCGGCGTCCTGTCACTACTCTCCGGGAAGTTACCGGAGGATGGACCAGGGGGAGATACTGGAGATCTTTCAGGAATGCTTTTAAGAACAGAAGAAACTCAGAGGATATATCAGGAGTATTTTTAGATTTAAAGGAGGCGGAAAGAATGGAAAGTATAAGAGAAGCCGGATGGCTTCGGGGACTGTTTCTTATCGTGCTGCTCCTTTTGTTTGCCTGCCTGATTCCGGTCAACAGCAGAGGAGAGCAGACAGAAGGGGACAGCGAAACATCTGCCGGCACCGGTTTATCCCAGGACGGGGAGGAGGTGGAGGCCATGGAACCCTCCTATACGCTGACCACAAAGGTGGTGGACGTGATCCATGATCCGGTTTTTGAAGACTATGGAAGACTGATTTTTCCGGTGGATCAGACCATCGATGAAAGCATGAGAGCTTTCCCCAGGCTATGGAGCTGGCCAAGAGATGAAGATGTGGTAGCTTGGGTGGAGAGCCTAGAGTAAAAATTAATATGCAAACTATAAAGGAGACACGGTTCAACAGTGAATCGTGTCTTTTAAATTGTTTGATATATACGTTAGTGAATATCTGATTGAAAATAAAAAGTCCATTTGCTATACTTTAAGACAAGATTTGGGCATAGCAATAATTGACTTAGATAATATGAGATGATCTATATGTAAACAGTAATGAGAGTATAATAAGAGTTGTTAAAAGCGGGGAGAAGATGCATGGCAGAAAACCAAAACACTGAATGGAAAGAATCCTGGCGTGATGAGTATCTGAAATGGATCTGTGGTTTTGCAAATGCTCAAGGAGGCAAGATATATATTGGAACCGATGACAATGGCAATGTTATCGGTGTGCAGGATAGTAAAAAGCTGTTGGAAGATATACCCAATAAAGTGCGGGATATTCTTGGCATTATCGTGGATGTCAATCTTCTGACCCAAGATGGTAAAGATTACATTGAGATATGTGTGAAGCCAAGCAGTTATCCTGTGAATTATAAGGGTGAGTACCATTATCGCAGTGGCAGTACCAAGCAGCTTCTCAGAGGAGCGGCTTTGACAGAGTTTTTATTGTCTAAAACCGGATATAAATGGGATGCAGTTCCGGTGGATGGTGTTACGGTTGACGATCTGGACAAAGAGAGTTTTGACATTTTCCGGCGAGAAGCTCTGCGAAGCGGTCGTATGACAGAAGAAGATCTGAATATGAGTAACGAGCAGCTTTTGGATAACCTCGGACTTCTTGAACATGGTAAGCTGAAACGAGCAGCAATTCTCTTGTTTCATCGAAATCCGGAAAAGTGGGTTACGGGTGCATATATCAAAATCGGATATTTTGGCGAGGGATCTGATCTGCGTTATCAGGATGAGATTCATGGCTCTCTGTTTATTCAGGCGGATAGAGTTATAGAAC